>NZ_LSKH01000129.1:0-30033 GCF_001557395.1 Sphingomonas sp. CCH5-D11
CATCCCTTCCTTCGGCCGCCGCAAGCAGGGGACGGAGGCGATCGATTATCCGCATCCGCTGCTCGAGCCGATCCTCGCCGAGACATACGGCATCTTCGTCTATCAGGAACAGGTGATGCAGGCGGCGCAGGTGCTGGCGGGCTATTCGCTCGGCGGCGCTGACCTGCTGCGCCGAGCGATGGGCAAGAAGATCAAGGCGGAGATGGATGCGCAGCGCGCGACCTTCGTCGCCGGCTGCGCCGAGCACAACCAGATTCCCGCCGATCGCGCCAATGCGCTGTTCGACTTGATCGACAAATTTGCCGGCTATGGCTTCAACAAGAGCCACGCAGCCGCTTACGCCCTGCTCGCCTATCAGACCGCGTGGGTGAAGGCGCATTACCCGCACGAATTCTTCGCCGCGTCCATGGCGTATGACATTCATCAGACCGACAAGCTGGCGATCTTCTGCGACGATATGCGCCGGCTCGGCGTCCGTTGCCTGCCGCCCGACATCAACCGCAGCCAGGCCGATTTCGACGTGGAGGTCGATGATGAGGGGCCGGCTGTGCGCTACGCGCTTGCGGCGCTCAAGTCGGTCGGCGAAGGCGCGATGGAAAAGCTTGTCGCGGAGCGCGACGCGAGCGGCCCGTTTGACCGGCTGGACGATTTCGCCAGCCGGGTGGACCCGCGGCTGATCAACAAGCGGCAGCTGGAAACGCTGGCCGCCGGCGGCGCATTCGATCCGATCGAGCCGAACCGTGCGGGCGTCTATGGCGTGGCGGAAACGATCCTGGCGGTCGCCGCGCGCACGCATGAGGCGAAGACCAGCGGACAGGGCGGCCTGTTCGGCGATGCCGAGCCGGCAGGCGACGCGATCAAGCTGCCCCCATCGGCACGCTGGAGCATGTCCGAGCGGATGGAGCAGGAGAAGGAGGCGTTCGGCTTCTATTTCTCCGCGCATCCCGTCGACCGGCACGCGCATCTGGCCAAGAGCCATGGCGCGCGGCTCTACACGGCGCTGGCCGAGCTCGCGATCCCCGACGATGGCACGCGCGCCGGCGCAACCATGGCCGCGCTGGTCGAGGAGGCACGCTGGCGCACCTCCGCGCGCGGCAAGAGGTACATGATGGCCACGCTCAGCGACCAGAGCGGCCAGTTCATGGCGACCTGCTTCGACGATGCCGTTGCGGCGGATCTGGAGGAAGCCGCGCGTGAGGGCGGATGCGGCCTCATCACGGTGGAGCTTGATCGCCGCCCGGGCGAGGAAACGCCGCGCGTGACGGTGAAGCGGATCCAGCCGTTCGAGGCGCTGGCATCGCAGGCGCGCTTCGTGGTGGAGGTAATCGTTGGCGAGGCGGCGGCGCTGCCGGCCCTTGCCGGGCTGCTGGAGCATCAGCGCGGCGCGCGTGGCGAGGTGATCGTTCGCGCCCCACTGGCGGAAGGGGAAGCGACGCTGCTGCTCGGCCGCGATTTCCTGCTGGACCTCGAACTGGTGCAGCGGATCGAGGATCTGCCCGGCGTGACGGGGGTGGAACTGCGCCAGTCGGAGACCCGGCTGGCGCTGGTCGGCTGACGGCGGTGCTGGCGGCGCTATTGCTTCAGGCTGCGGCTGCGCAGGCCGCCCCACCGGAGCGGCACACCGTCTTCGAGCCGACGCCCCGGGCGGAGATGCACGAGTTCAGTACCGATCGTCCCGACGTGACGGAAAGTCCGTATACGTTGGACGCTGGCCATGTGCAGATCGAGCTGAGCCTTGCCGAATATACGCGCGGGCGCGACAACAGCACGACGCTGGACGCGCTGCCGGTCAACGTGAAGCTTGGCCTGTCGGATCACGTGGACGTGCAACTGCTGTTCACGCCTTATCAGCGAGTCGAGAGCGAGGATGGCGTTGACCAGGGCTTCGGCGACGAGACGCTGCTGCGCCTGAAAATCAACCTGCAGGGCAATGATCACGAGCGGACCGCCTTTGCGATCATGCCCTATGTGAAGCTGCCGACCGGCACCGGCGGCCTGTCCAACGACCATGTCGAGGGCGGGCTGATCCTGCCCGTCGCCACCGACCTGCCGGGTGATTGGGCGCTGGGCGCGATGCTGGAGGCGGATCTGGTCTATCGCGACGAGGGGCGCGGCTACGGCCTGGATCTGGTGCATAGCGTGACGCTGGGCCATCCGGTGGCCGGTCCCGTCAGCGCCTATGTCGAATATGTCGGCATTCTGCCGCGCGGGGCGGCGGAGGGCGCGGCGCGGCGCTATCAGGCGATCGGCTCGGCCGGGCTGACGCTGGAGGTTGGCGATAACCTGATGTTCGATGCGGGGACACGGATCGGCTTCAGCGGCGATTCGGACCGTTCGGCGCTGTTCGTGGGAGCGTCGCGCCGCTTCTGACCGGAAGGTGCGGCGGCATTCAGAACAACTCGCCCTGATCGCCCGGGGGTGGCCGGAACAGATCGGTGCGCAGCTGCAGCTTCTCCCGGTTCTGGTCGATGCCGTGCCGCCGCCGCGCGATGAGGAAGCGGGTGCGCAGCAGCTCCGCCCAGGGACCTTGCCCGCGCATGCGGGTGAAGAAGCCCGGGTCATTGTCCCTGCTGCCGCCACGCAGCGACTGGATGGTGGCCATCACCTTGCCCGCGCGATCGGGGAAATGCGCGTCCAGCCAGGCCCGGAACAGCGGCGCTACCTCCCATGGCAGTCGCACCGGGATGAAGGAGACGCCGCGGGCCCCGGCGGCGGCGGCGCGCGCCACGATCGCCTCCACCTCATGATCGGTGATGGCGGGAATGATTGGCGCCATGTTGACATAGGTCGGCACGCCGGCGTCGCTGAGCTGTCGCACCGCCTTCAGCCGCCGCTCGGGATGGGGTGCCCGCGGCTCGATCGTCATCGCGACCCTCGGCTCCAGCGACGTCACGGAGATCGCCACCGCGACCAGCCCCTTCGCCGCCATGGGCGCGAGAAGATCGAGATCATGCACGACCCGGTCGGATTTGGTCGTGATCATCACCGGGTGATCGCATGACGCAAGCAGCGCGATGATCTCCCGCGTGACGCGCCATTGGGACTCGATCGGTTGATAGGGATCGGTGTTGGTGCCCAGCGCGATGGTGGCGCAGCGATAGCCGGGCTTGCGAAGCTCCGTGTGGAGCAGCGCGGCCGCATCCGGCTTCACGAACAGCCGGGTTTCGAAATCCAACCCCGGCGAAAGGTCGTGATAGGCGTGGCTGGGACGGGCGAAGCAATAGATGCAGCCATGTTCGCAGCCCACATAGGCGTTGATGCTGCGGTCGAACGGAACGTCCGGGCTCTTGTTGTAGGAGATGATCGTCTTGGGATGGAGCGGCTGCACACTGGTGCGTACCGGCGCCGAAGGTCCGTCGATGTCGCCGCGCGCGTCAAGCCAGTCGCCGTCGCTCTCCCGCTGCGGCAGGTTGAAGCGATCGCTTACGGCATTGATCGTGGCGCCGCGTTGCGGCCGTGCGTTGCCCATCGCTGCCTCCCTGGACTCGAGGCGGAAGGCTACGAGAACGCAACGGGAACATCAAGGGTCGTGTCAGCCGCGCGTCAGCGCCAGCGGCCGGTTTCCATCCAGCGCAGCAGCGGCTTAAGCGGCGTAATCCAGATGATCCCCGTCACCACATAGAAGACGAGCTGCGCCGCCGGATGCCATGCGCCCACAATGGTCGAGAAGCTCACGATCACGGCGCACCAGACCCCGATCAGGAGCAAGATGACAATCATGCCGGCCGGTTTGCGCCAGGACGGGCTCATGCGGCGATCCATTCTCGTTCGGTGATGATGGCGTGGAGCGGCACGTCCCACGGGTCGAGCGGCACGCGTTCCACTTCCTGCACCGAGAAGGCAACCCCGATGCGGCGGGCGCTGGGGAAGTGTTCAAACGCGCGGTCGTAATGGCCGCCGCCCTGGCCAAGCCGCCCCAAGGTGCGATCGAACGCCACCAGCGGTGCCAGGATCAGGTCCGGTGCAAGCTCCTCCGGGTGATCGGCCGGTTGCAGCAGCCCGAACGGCCCGCTGACCAGCGCGGCGTCAGCCCGCCATTGCAAAAAGCGGAGCGGCGTCGCGCGATCCACGACAAAGGGCAAAGCGATGCGGCAGCCGATCTCGAGCGCGGCTGCGACCAGCGCGGTCGGATCCGCCTCCGCCCCGACCGGCGCATAGCTTGCCACCACCATGCCGGGCGACAGCGCAGCGCGGAAGGCGGGAAGCGGTGCGATGACCGGGCGAGGCGACGCCAGCGCGCGCCGAGCGGCGCGACCGGCGGCGCGCAGCGCGCTCTTCTCAGCGGCGGGGGAGGGTGACGGGACCGCCATGGCCGTTTGCCGGGATATCCACTGACGCCCAGAACGTCAGGTGGGGACCATGTGCGTCGGGCCAGAACCCGGGCAGGGACAGCCCCCATGGATGATGAATAGCCTCAGGGATAAGTCTAGGCTCGTACCGGGCAGTACCCGTCGCCACCAATCTAGTCGTTCCCCGGCGCACGCTCAAGGGCTTCCGCAAGCGATTCCAGACGATCGGCGACCCAGCTGAGCGCGACCGAGTCCATATCGGCGACAGGTGGGGCAGACGCGGCCTGCTGCGCCTCGCTCAGTTCGTCCGCCAGCATCAGCGCGGTAAGCAGCAGCGCCTGCGGCACGCCGCCATCGCCGGCTGCCCGGATCGCCTGCGGCCAGCGCTCGGACAGCATCGCGCCGAGGCGCCGCACCTCATCCTCGCCGCCCTCGCGCGTGTTGACCACCCAGGGCGTTCCGCCGACGTCAAGCGTGACCCGCGCCATCAGTCGCTCCCCTTGGTGGCGAGCGCGTCCATGCCGGCAATCGCATCGGCCACTTCCTGTCGCAAGGCAGCATGGCGCTGTCGCAGGGCAGCGTGATCGCCCGCCCGGCGTTCGATTGCTTCCTCGATGCGCCTGATCGCGGCGTCGATCCGCGTCACAGCGTCGCTTTCTGTCATGATTGCGGATTAGGATCGCGCCGCCCTGTCGGCAACCCCCGGAGCGACACTTGGCCGGTCGGTGCGGTTGACGCGCAGCGCATCCGTCGCGCAAAGGCGCGCGAGATATTCGGGACGAGGGGAGAATCGGTCGAGATGACGAAGGTTGCGATCAACGGGTTCGGGCGCATTGGCCGCCTGGTGGCACGCGCGATGCTGGAGCGCGGCGGCGATCTGGAACTGGTGACGATCAACGATCTCGCCGATGCGAAATCCAACGCCTGGCTGTTCAGCCGCGACAGCGTTCACGGCAAGTATCCGGGCACGGTGGTGGCCGAGGGCAACGATCTCGTCATCGACGGCAAGCACATCCGCGTCACGGCGGAGCGTGATCCGGCGAACCTGCCGCACAAGGAACTGGGCGTGGACTTGGTGCTGGAGTGCACCGGCTTCTTCACCGATCGCGCCAGCGCGCAGAAGCACATCGATGCCGGCGCCAAGAAGGTGCTGATCTCCGCGCCGGCCAAGGGCGTGGACCTCACCGTCGTGTACGGCGTGAACCATGACAAGCTGGAGGCCGGCCACGCGATCGTCTCCAACGCATCGTGCACCACCAACTGCCTGGCGCCGGTGGCCAAGGTGCTGAACGATGCGATCGGCATCGAGCGTGGCCTGATGACCACCGTTCACGCTTATACCAACGACCAGAAGATCCTGGACCAGATCCACCCGGACCTGCGCCGTGCGCGTGCGGCCGCGATGAGCATGATCCCGACCACCACGGGCGCTGCGCGCGCGGTGGGCGAGGTGCTGCCGGAACTGAAGGGCAAGCTCGACGGATCGGCGATCCGCGTGCCGACGCCGGACGGCAGCCTGGTCGACCTGACCTTCACGCCGAAGCGCGACACGAGCATCGAGGAAGTGAACGCCCTGCTGAAGGCGGCGGCGGAAGGCCCGATGGAGGGCGTGCTGCACTATTCCGACGAGCCGCTGGTCTCGATTGACATCGTCCACACGCCCTATTCGTCCACCGTCGACAGCCTGGAAACGGCGGTGATCGACGGCAAGCTCGTTCGCGTCGTCAGCTGGTACGACAATGAATGGGGCTTCTCCAACCGCATGGTCGACACGGCAACGCTGATGGCCAAGCTGGGGTAATGCCGATTGGCCGCCTCGCCGGAATTGCGCGTCATGCGTTTCCGAAATCGCCGATAGAGGTGATCGAGGCGGCCAACGTCACGCTCGAGGGGGGCATCGCCGGCGATTATCGCGGCGCGATGAAGGGCAAGCCCTACAAGCGGCAAGTGACGCTGATCGAGCGGGGCGACTGGGAAGCGGCAATGGCCGATGTCGGCCATGCCATCCCGTGGCAGGAGCGGCGCGCCAACCTTCTCGTCGAGGGCCTCGATCTGCCGCAGGTCGCGGGCGCGCGGCTGCGCATCGGGGCCGACGTGATCCTGGAGATCACGCGCGAGACCGATCCGTGCGAGCGGATGGAAGCGCTTGCCGAAGGGCTGAAGGCGGCGCTCGCGAGCGATTGGCGCGGCGGCGTGTGTACGAAAGTGGTGCAGGGCGGCCATATCGCCGTCGGCGATGAGATCAGGATCGAGGAAACATGGCCAAGTCATTCCGCACGCTCGACGATATTGGAGACGTCCACGGCAAGCGGGTCCTCGTCCGCGAGGATCTGAACGTTCCCTTCGCGGACGGCGCCGTCACCGACGACACGCGGCTGCGGGCAACGATCCCCACCGTCACCGAACTGTCGGACAAGGGCGCGATCGTGCTTGTCCTGGCGCATTTCGGCCGGCCCAAGGGCGTGCCGAGCCCCGAAATGTCACTGGCGCAGATCACCAGGCCCTATGAGGCGGTGCTGGGCCGGCCCGTCCGCTACATCGATTGGGAGGGGGACGCCGCCAATGTCGCGATGCTCCAGCCCGGCGATATCGCGGTGCTGGAGAACACCCGCTTTTTCGGCGGCGAGGAAAAGAACGACCCGGCGGTGATCGATCGCTTCGCCGCGCTTGGCGACCTCTACGTCAACGACGCTTTCTCCGCCGCGCACCGCGCCCATGCCTCGACCGAGGGGCTGGCGCGCAGGCTTCCGGCCTTTGCCGGGCGGGCGATGGAGGCGGAGCTGGTGGCGCTGGAGAAGGCGCTTGGCGAGCCGGAGCATCCGGTGGCCGCCGTGGTCGGCGGGGCGAAGGTGTCGACCAAGCTCGACGTGCTGAAGCATCTCGTGGGCAAGGTCGACCATCTGATCATCGGCGGCGGCATGGCGAACACCTTCCTTGCCGCGCGCGGCGTGGATGTGGGCAAAAGCCTGTGCGAGCACGACCTGACCGGCACGGCCGAGGAGATCCTCGAGGCGGCGGATCGCGCGAACTGCACCGTTCACTTGCCCTATGACGTGGTGGTGGCGAAGGAGTTCAAGGCCAACCCGCCGACGCGCACCGTCAACGTGCATGAAGTCGCCGCCGACGAGATGATCCTCGATGTCGGCCCGGCAGCGGTCGAGGCTCTGGGCGACGTGCTGAAGAACTGCCGCACGCTGGTGTGGAACGGGCCGCTCGGCGCCTTCGAGACGACGCCGTTCGACAAGGCGACCGTCGCGCTGGCGAAGACGGCGGCGGCGCTGACGATCGGCGGCACCCTGGTGTCAGTGGCCGGCGGCGGGGACACGGTCGCGGCGCTGAATCATGCGGGCGTCGCCGACGACTTCACCTTTGTCTCCACGGCAGGCGGCGCGTTCCTTGAGTGGATGGAAGGCCGGGAGCTGCCCGGCGTCGCCGCGCTGATCCAGTAAGCCGAATGCCGGCGCGCGGTGGTGGTCACCGCGCGTCTTTCCTGCTTTCGATATCGATCGAGCTTCAAAGCGACCACCCCGGCGCCGGCCGGGGTCCAGTTGCGGAGCGAAAGCTGGCAGGCGCACCAATTGTTGCCAGAGCTTTCCCACCTGGACCCCGGCCTTCGCCGGGGTGGTCGCTCTAGAATTTACAGCCGTTGCTCAGGCAGCGAGGGCCGTGGGCTTCTTGACGCCACGGATCAAGTCGGCCGCTTTTTCCGCGATCATGATCGTCGGCGCATTGGTGTTGGAGCCCACCAGCGTCGGCATCACCGAGGCGTCGACCACGCGCAGGCCGGTGAGGCCGCGCACGCGCAGCTGCTCGTCAACCACCGCCATCTTGTCCCCATCGGTGCCCATCTTGCAGGTGCCGACCGGGTGATAGATGGTTTCCGCATTGGCGCGGACCCCGGCGTCGATCTCCGCGTCGGACTGGACCGCGCGACCGGGCGCATATTCCTCGCCGCGGTAGGGGTCGAGCGCGGACTGATACGCAACCTCCCGCCCGATATGGACGCAATCGCGCATCACGCGGCGGTCCACCTCGCTTGCCAGATAATTGGCGAAGATCAGCGGATCGGCGGTGGGATCGGTCGACGCGAGGCCGATGCGGCCCCGGCTCTCCGGGCGAAGCTGGCACAGGTGAAGCGAGAAGCCGTCCGCCTTTACCCGCGTCTTGCCGTGATCCTTCATGATCGCGAGCACGCCGTGAATCTGCACGTCGGGGCGCGACAGCCCCTCGCGCGAGCAGATGAAGGCGCCCGATTCAAGGAATTGCTGGCGCCCCAGGCCCGTGCCGCGAGTCAGATATTCCAGCCCGACGCGCAACTGCCGCAGCCCCTTGGTCGAGGAAAAGGCAGTCTTCAGCCCTCGGCTGTACCAGCTCATGATGATGTCGAGATGATCCTGCAGGTTTTCGCCGACGCCCGGCAGGTCATGGACCGGCCGCACGCCGACCTCGCGCAGCGCCGCGCCGTTGCCGATGCCCGACAGCTGGAGGATGTGCGGGCTCTGCACGGCGCCAGCGCACAGGATCGCCTCGCCATCCACCTCGGCGCGCTGGAATTGATTGTCCTTGATGTAGTTGACGGCAACGACCCGGCCGCCGGCGACCACCACGCCCGCGGTACGCGCATCGGTGATCACGGTCAGGTTCGTGCGCGTGGCGACCGGGCGCAGATAGGCGGCGGCGGTGGACCAGCGCTGGCCGTTCGAGATCGTCAGATCATAGCGACCGAAGCCTTCCTGCTCGGCGCCATTGAAATTCTCCGTCACCGGATAGCCGGCCTGTCGCCCTGCCTCGATCAGCGCGTCGTGAAAGGGACTGTCGCTTTCGCCGCCGGAGATCGTCAGCGGGCCTTCCGACCCGTGCAGCTCATGAACGCGGTGATGGCCTTCCAGCTTGCGGAAATAGGGGAGCACGTCCTCCCACGACCAGCCGGTCAGGCCAAGCTGGCGCCATTCGTCGAAATCCTGCGGGTGCCCGCGGGTATAGACCATGCCGTTGATGGAGGAGGAGCCGCCCAGTCCCCGGCCGCGCGGCCACCAGAGGCGGCGATTGTTCAGATGCGGCTCCGGCTGGGTCCAGAAGCCCCAATTGTGCTTGCCCTTGGCCTTGATCAGGCTGCCGACGCCCGCGGGCATCCGCACCAGCATCTCCTTGTTCGCGCCGCCCGCTTCCAGCAGGCAGACGGTGACGGCGGGATCCTCGCTGAGCCGCGCCGCGAGCGTGCATCCGGCCGAACCCCCGCCGATGATGACGTAATCGAAACCAGCCATCTTCCTCTCCGTTCTTTTCTCATCCCCGCCCGCGAGGATGGCTGAGACGATCTTGCGCGAGGAGCGGGGCTGATGGCCAGCGCTAATTCCGTGCGGCTGGCCGAGGCTGTCCCAACCGTCAGGGCACCAGCACGATCTTCCCGATCATGTCGCTGCGCTGCATCGCCTCGAACGCGGCGTGCCAGTCATCCAGCAAATATTCGGCATGGACACGCGGACGTATCCTGCCCTGCTCCGCCAGCGCCCAGATCGCCTCCTGGTTCTCGCGGCCCTTTTCCGGGAACTGGCGTCCATATTCGCCAGCGCGAACGCCGACGACCGAAAAACCCTTGATCAGCGGCATGTTGGTGGAAATTGTTGCGATCCGGCCGGAGGTGAAGCCAATCACGCACAGACGGCCGCCAAAGGCGATGGCGCGCACCGATTCGTCGAACACGTCGCCGCCCACCGGATCGTAGATCACGTCCGCACCGCCGCCGGTAAGTTCCTTCACCGAATCGCGAAATCCGCTGGCGGGCAGGCAGGCCTCGACGCCATACTCAGCTTGCAGCACGGCCAGCTTTTCCGGCGAGCGGGATGTCGCGATCACCCGCGCGCCGAGTGACGTCGCCATGTCGACCGCGGCCAGGCCGACGCCGCCAGTGGCGCCGTGGATCAGCACCCATTCGCCCGCCTCGACCTTGGCCAGCCGCACCAGCGCGACATAGGCGGTGAGATAAGCGGCGCCGACCCCGGCGGCCTGCCCGAAGGACAGGTGCGCGGGCTTGCGCCGCACCGCTGCGGCATCAACGCAGACCATGTCCGCAAAGCCACCGAGCCGCGTTCCTGCGACCACGGGATCGCCAGGTGAAAAGCCTTCACCCTCAACAACTTCGCCGGCGATCTCCATGCCCGGTGAGAAGGGCATGGGCGGCTTCAGCTGATATTCGCCGCGGGTCATGAGAAGATCGGGATAGTTGAGCGCCGCAGCCTTGACCCGGATCAGCACCTTGCCCGGCGCGGCCTGTGGCGCTGGCACCTCGACGAGCGCGGTTCCCGACAGGTCCGGCGACAGGGTGGAGACGACAAGCGCCCTCACTGACGGTCGACCATGATGTCGAGCAGGGAGTCGAACAAGGTCGCCATGTCGAGGTGCGGCGCGTGGACCTTGCTGAGCCCCAGGGTAATCAGGCCATAAGCGCGGATTTCCGCCTCGCTGCGGGAAAAGCCGATTTGCATGAGGCTGCTCGCCAGGAAATCGAGCATCAGCTCATCATGCCGCTCAACGGCGGTGCGCGCGCGCGGGTCGCTTTCGGCCCAGGCCCGCATCGCCACCGCAATGCGCGAGGAGCCGCGGCGGCGCACCGTTTGCCCCAGCAGGCGGATCCGCCCGATCGGATCGGGCGTGGCGCGCCCGAGCGCGGCGATCAGGTCGCTCACCTGATCCTCCGCGAAATAGGCCGCCAGCTTGCCCTGATAATCGTCGAAGTCACGGAAGTGATGATAGAAGCTGCCGGTCGAGACCTTCAGTTCCTCGGCCAGCGGGCGCAGCTTCAGCGCACGCAGGCCGCCGCGCCGCAGGAGCGACTGGCCCGCCTCCAGCCAATCACGCGGAGTCAGGTCCGGGCTTCTTGCCGCTACGGTTGATCCCGAAACTACTGGCTGCACGCTTGACATCCCTTCTACCATAACGAAGGTTATGCTGGAATACCGCGCCGGTAAAGAGCCGGTGGGGGTGGGTCTCTTGGAGAGGTTTTGACGCAATGGCCGACGCTTACATCATCGACGCTGTCCGCACGCCGCGCGGGATCGGCAAGCAGGGCAAGGGCGCGCTGGCGCACATGCACCCGCAGCATCTCGCCGCCACCGTGCTGAAGGCGCTGAAGGAGCGCAACAACATCAAGACCGAAGAGGTGGACGACATCATCTGGTCGACCTCCACGCAGCGCGGCAAGCAGGGCGGCGACATGGGCCGCATGGCCGCGCTCGACGCCGGCTATGACGTGAAGGCGAGCGGCACGACGCTTGACCGTTTCTGCGGCGGCGGCATCACCGCGGTGAACTTCGCCGCGGCGCAGATCATGAGCGGCATGGAAGACCTGGTCATCGCCGGCGGCACCGAGATGATGAGCCTCACTGCCGCCATGGGCCAGGAGGACATGGAATCCGGCAAGGCGCCGCTCGGCATGGGATCGGGCAACGAGCGCCTGAACCTCAGCCACCCGCAGTCGCACCAGGGCATCTGCGGCGATGCGATCGCCAGCAAGGAAGGCTTCACCCGCGAGCAGCTCGACCGCGCCGGTCTGGAAAGCCAGCAGAAGGCGGCGGTCGCCATCCAGGAAGGCCGTTTCAAGAAGTCGATCGTGCCGGTGGTGGACGATGAGGGCAACGTCGTGCTCGACCATGACGAATTCCCACGTCCGCAGACGACAGCCGAGGGTCTCGCCGCGCTGAAGCCGTCCTTCGCCGCCATGGCCGACATGCCGTACAACAAGGCTGGCGACACGTTCCGCAAGCAGATCAACCGCAAATATCCGGATCTCGACATCCAGCACTTCCACCATGCCGGCAACTCGTCGGGCGTGGTCGACGGCGCGGCGGCGGTGCTGCTCGCGTCCAAGGAATATGCCGAGAAGATGGGCTGGAAGCCGCGCGCGCGCATCGTCGCCATGGCCAATGTCGGTGATGATCCCACGCTGATGCTGAACGCGCCGGTGCCGGCCGCCAAGAAGGTGCTGGAGAAGGCCGGCCTGACGGTGGACGACATCGACCTGTTCGAGATCAACGAGGCGTTCGCCGTCGTGTCCGAGAAGTTCATCCGCGATCTCGACCTGCCGCGCGAGAAGGTGAACGTGAACGGCGGTTCGATCGCGCTCGGCCACCCGATCGGCGCGACCGGATCGATCTTGATCGGCACCATCGTCGACGAACTGGAGCGCCAGGAAAAGCGCTACGGCCTCGTCACCATGTGCGCCGCGGGTGGCATGGCCCCGGCGATCATCGTCGAGCGCCTCGCCGCCTGATCGAAGCAGAAGCAAGACCGCGAGCGGGCCGATAGCGCCCGCCGCGGCGGAGAGAATGATGACGCACCCGTACAAGCACGCCGCCGCCACGCCCGACAAACCCGCCTTCATCATGGCCGGAACGGGGGAGACGGTCTCGTTCGCACAGCTCGATGCGCGCGCGAACCAGGGTGCGCATCTGATCCGATCGCTGGGCCTGAAGCGCGGCGACGCGATGGCCATGATGATGGATAACTCGCCGCGCTATTTCGAGGTTGCCTGGGCGGCCGAGCGCGCCGGCGTCTATCTCACCTGCATTTCATCCAAGCTGATGGCGGCGGAAGCGGAATATATCATCCGCGACGGCGACTGCCGCGTGTTCATCGCGTCAAAGGGCACGGCCGCCTGCGCCGAGGCGCTGCTGCCGGTCGTGGGCGATCTCGACCGCTACATGGTGGATGGCACGGCGGAAGGGTATCAGAGCTGGGAGGAAGCGTGCGCCGCGCAGCCGACCACGCCGATCGCCGACCCGTCTCCGGGCCAGATCATGCTCTATTCTTCCGGCACGACGGGCAAGCCGAAGGGCGTGCGCTTCGCCCTGCCGGAGGAGCCTTATGGCGAGAACATCTCGCCGCTCGCCGGGATCGGCAGCGCGCTCTACGGCTTCACCAGTGACATGGTCTATCTGTCGCCGGCGCCGCTTTACCACGCCGCGCCGCTGCGCTGGTCGATGGCGGTGCAGCAGCTTGGCGGCACGGTGATCGTGATGGAGCGCTACGACGCCGAAAAGGCGCTGGAGGCGATCGAGAAGTTCAGGGTCACGCACGCGCAATGGGTGCCCACCCACTTCATCCGCATGCTGAAGTTGCCGGAGGAAGTGCGTGCGAAATATGACGTTTCGTCGCTTCAGGCGGTGTGGCACGCCGCCGCGCCGTGCCCGATTCCGGTGAAGGAGGCGATGATCGAATGGTGGGGCCCGATCATCGGCGAATATTATGCCGGGACGGAAGGAAACGGCTTCCACAACATCCTCTCGCCCGAATGGTTGACGCACAAGGGCTCGGTCGGCCGCAACCTGACCACCATCACCCATATCTGCGACGAGGATGGTAACGAGGTGCCGCCGCGCACGGAGGGCACGATCTATTTCGAGGCGCCGGTCACGGATCTGAACCCCACCGGCGCGGCGCCGTTCAGCTATCACAACGACCCCGAGAAGACGAAGGACAGCACCAACGCGCGGGGCTGGACGACGCTGGGCGATGTGGGCTGGATGGATGAGGAAGGGTATCTCTACCTCACCGATCGCAAGAGCTTCATGATCATCTCGGGCGGGGTGAACATCTACCCGGCCGAGATCGAGAACCTGCTGATCACCCATCCCAAGGTCGCCGATGTCGCGGTGATCGGGGCGCCGCACGAGGAAATGGGCGAGCAGGTTGTGGCGGTGATCCAGCCCAAGGATCCCGCGGCCGACCAGGAGGCGCTGGCGAGCGAGCTGGCGGACTATGCCCGCGCGAACCTCAGCCATGTCAAATGCCCGCGCCGTTGGGATTTTCGCGCCGAGCTGCCGCGCCACGACACCGGCAAGCTCTACAAGCGGCTGCTGCGCGACGAATATTGGGGCAAGACCAAGCCGGCCGAGGCGGTGCCGCCGACGGAGCAGGCGGCATGAGCTTCAACTTCGGGGACATGATCGAGGCTGTGGAGGCCGTGATCCCCGGCGACCGGCCGGCGCTGGCGCATGGCGATCAGGTGGTGGACTGGGCGACGCTGCGGGCGCAGTCCAACAACCTTGCCCGGGCACTGGTGGAACGCGGGCTGAAGCCCGGCGATCGCTTCGCCTTCTATGCCTATAATTCGGCGGATTACCTCGTTGCGCTGATGGCGTGCTGGAAGGCGCGCGGCACGCATGTGAACGTCAACTACCGCTATGTCGCCGATGAGCTGGCCTATATCCTCGCGGACAGCGATGCGACGGTGCTGGTCTATGATGCCCGCCTGCGCGACTGTGTCGAGGAGGTGGTCGACCGCTCGCCGCTGGTGCGCAGCTACGTGGAAATCGGCGGCGACGGGACAGCGCCCGCCTTTGCCGAAGCGTTCGAGGATCTGGTGCAGGGCGACGGTGCACCGCTCGGGTTGGCGCGGGACCCGCAGGACCGGTTCTTCATCTATACCGGCGGCACCACGGGCATGCCCAAGGGCGTGGTGTGGAGCCATGCCGATTTGAACGCCATTGCTCTTGGCGCGGCCGAGGCTGCCGGCCTGCCGGTGCCGACGACCGTGGAAGAGGCGGCGGCGCTTGCCGCGGCAAATCCCGATTATCCGCGCACCGTCTGCGGCCCGCCGCTGATGCACGGCACGGGGCTGCTGACCTCCTATGGCTCGCTTTTGGGGGGCGGCTTCGTCGCGACCCTGCCGAGCCGCAGCTTCCACCCGGAGGAGGCGCTGGACGCGATCGACCGGTGGCAGGCCAATCGGCTCGTCGTGGTCGGCGATGCCTTTGCCCGGCCGATCCTGGAGGCGCTCGATGCCGAGCCGAACCGCTGGGACGTTTCGTCCATGCGGCTG
Organism: Sphingomonas sp. CCH5-D11; assembly: GCF_001557395.1. Lineage (NCBI taxonomy): Bacteria > Pseudomonadati > Pseudomonadota > Alphaproteobacteria > Sphingomonadales > Sphingomonadaceae > Sphingomonas > Sphingomonas sp. CCH5-D11. The sequence goes on from NZ_LSKH01000129.1 coordinate 15,109, forward strand.
ATCAACTCATCGGGCGTGATGTGGACGCAGGGCGTCAAGGACGGGCTGATCCGGCATATGCCGGAGGCGACCTGCCAGGATAATTTCAGCTCCTCCGAAGCGATCGGCATGGGCGTGTCGCTGACCACCAAGGACGGCACGGTGGAAACCGCGAAGTTCGTCGTCGGCCCGCGCTGCCGCGTGCTGGACGATGATGACAAGGATGTGGTGCCCGGCTCGGGAGTCACGGGCAAGGTGGTGCTCGGTCCGCCCATTCCGGTCGAATATCACAAGGATCCGGAAAAGAGTGCGCGGACTTTTCGCGTGATCGATGGCGCGCGCTATACCGTATCCGGCGATTTCGCGCAGGTGGCGGAGGATGGCTCGGTCATCCTGCTCGGCCGCGGTTCGGCGTGCATCAACTCCGCGGGCGAGAAGATTTTCCCGGAGGAGGTCGAGGAAGCGCTGAAGCTGTGCCCGCAGGTGGATGACGCGCTGGTGTTCGGCATGCCCGATCCGAAATGGGGTCAGGCGGTGGCAGCGGTGGTGCAGTCCGTGCGCGGCTTCGACGAGGGCGTGACGCGCGACGTGCTGCGCACGAAGCTGGCCGGATACAAACTGCCCAAGCTGATCGTCGCCACCGGCGAATCGCTCCGGGCGCCGAACGGCAAGGCGGATTATGCCAAGGCCAAGGGACTAGCCGGCGTCGCCTGACGCCAGCGCCCCGCCAGGGGATGGCGACGCTAGCGGAGCGGAACACGCCCCGCTGTGCCCGTCATTCCTTTCGCAACGCTGACAGTCACATTCAGGCATCATTCGCCCATGTGCGTGCAAAAAGGCTGCATCATCGGGGCCGGCTTGTGCGTCGGCGGTGGAGTTTGCAGCAGATGGGCAGGAGATTGGTGGCGGCGTTGATGGCGGCAGCGGCGCTGGTGCCTGGCGTCACCGTGGCGCAGGAGCGTGGCGGCGGTGGCCGGCAATGGAGCAGCGGCGCGCAGCAGCGGCAGGGCCAGCCCGGCGGGGACTGGCAGCGCGGCGGCCAGCGCGCGCGCGGCCCGGAGCGTCAGGCGCAGGCCGGCGCAGAACAGGCTCGGCAGCGATCCAATGTGCGCAGCGACCGGGTGCAACGGCGCGAGACGCCGCGCACCGATGCGGGTCGGGACTTCCGCCAGGAACGCCGGGAACAGCGTCGTGACTTCACGGCCGAGCGGCAGCGCGATCGCCAGGCGCTTTCCTCCGGAGCGGTGACGCGCGATGCGTTCCGTGCCGACCGGGCACGCGACACCCAGGCATTCCGCCGCGACCGCACGCAGGACCGGCGAGAGCTGCAGCGCGACCGTCGCAACGAAGTGCAACGTAGCTGGTCGCGCAGCAGTGCCGACTGGAACGACCATGCGCGCTGGGATGATCGCCGGAGCGACTGGAACGATCGGCGACCGGGCTATGATCGGAATGATCGCGGCGGATGGGATCGGGGCAACTGGGACCGGGGCGATCGGGATCGGGGCAGCTGGGATCGCGGCAACTGGGATCGTGGGGGCTGGAATCGAGACTGGCGCCGCGACTCGCGCTACGATTGGGGCCGCTGGCGGGCGACGAACCGCAATGCGTTCCGCCTGCCGCGCTATTACGCGCCCTACGGCTGGAACCAGGGCTATCGCAGGTTTGCGGTAGGTGCGGTCCTCTCGTCGGTGCTGTTCGCGCAGAGCTACTGGATCAACGATCCTTATGCCTATCGCCTGCCCGACACGGACGGGGCGTTCCGCTGGGTGCGCTATTACAATGATGCGCTGCTGGTGGATGTCTATTCGGGCGAAGTGGTGGACGTGATCCACGACATCTTCTGGTAAGCAGACGCCGCTGCCGGGCGCGGGGCTGAAGGTGTGCGCCGCACCGCGCCGTTCGGCAGAGAAGAAGCAGGGGCCTGGTCACCCGCCAGGCACCTGCTTCACGACGTTCACGCTTGAGGCGGATCAGGCCTCCAGGCTGGTTCCCAGCGCGGCATTGACCAGGCCGCCGTCCACCACCAAGGTGTCGCCGACGACATAGTCGCTGGCCCGGCTGGCAAGGAAGATCGCGGCGCCCGCCATGTCCTCGAAATTGCCGATCCGGCGCATCGGGATGCCCTTGGCGACCTCGTCACCATGATCGCGCGCGGCGCGGTTCATCTCGCTGGCGAAGGCACCGGGGGCCAGGCTGGTGACGATGATGCCGTCCTTGATAAGCCGGGCCGCCATCCGCTTGGTCAGATAGATCAGCGCCGCCTTGGACGCATGGTAGCTGTAGGTGTCCCACGGATTCAGCCGCATGCCGTCAATGGAGGTGATGTTGATCACCTTGGAGGGCGCATCGTGGCTCGCGTTGGTCTTTAAAAGGCCATGCAGCGCCTGGGTGAGGAAGAAGGGCGATTTGACGTTGAGGTCCATCACCTTGTCCCAGCCGCTCTCCGGAAACTCCTCGAACGGCACGCCCCAGGCCGCGCCGGCATTGTTGACCAGGATGTCGAGGTGATCCTCGCGCTCCGCCAGGGCGGCGGCGAGCGCGCGGCATCCCTCAACCGTGGCCACGTCCTGCGGTAAGGGGATGCATTTGGGGCCAAGTTCCGCCGCCGTTTCGTCGCACGCGGCTGCCTTGCGGGACGAGATGTAAACGGTCGCGCCCTGCTCGACAAAGGCCTTGGCGATCATCTTGCCGATGCCGCGGCTGCCGCCGGTGACGAGCGCGGTGCGCCCCTCCAGGCTGAAAAGACTGCTCAGGCTCATCCGTAACCTCCCTAATCCGATCGTCTCGTGTGACCGCCGGCTAGCGGCGCGGATCGCCCGGGACAAGCGGCCTACCGCTTTTTCGAACAGGTTATGATTGACGGCGAGCGATGCCATACTATGCTGCCGAAAAACAGAAATGACAGGACGAGAGGATGCGCTTTTCGGGCAAGCGTGCCGTCGTGACCGGCGGCGCTTCGGGCATCGGTCGTGCAACGGCTTTGCGGCTGGCAGAGGAGGGTGCCGAGGTCTGGATCGGCGACATTGATGAGGCCGGCGGCAGGGAGCTTGCCAGCACCTCCAACGGCAAGATCCACTTTCAGCTTTGCGATGTGACCCAGGCGGAGGAGATCCGCGCGCTGATGGAGGCGCCGGGCGAACTGGACGTCCTGTTCAACAATGCCGGTGCCGGCGGCGCGCCCGAGAAGATCGACGAGATCGCGCCCGAGGACTGGGACCGGACCCAATCATTGCTGCTCCGCTCCGTGGCGCTCGGCATGCGTTATGCCGCGCCGCTGATGGCGAAGCGCGGCGGCGGCGCGATCGTCAACACCTCCTCCGTTTCCGCACTGGGCACCGGCTATGCGCCGACCGCCTATTCGACGGCAAAGGCCGGGGTGCTGCACTTGTCCAAGATGGCGGCCGCCGATCTGGCAAAGCACGGCATCCGCGTGAACGCCGTCATCCCGGGCTTCATCACCACCAACATCTTCACCCGCCACCTGGACGTGCCGGCCGACAAGCTGGAGCGCGCGAATCAGGTGATCGCGCAGGTCGCCGCGGGGGCCCAGCCGGTGAAGCGCGCCGGTCGGCCGGAGGACATCGCCGCCGCGGTATCCTTCCTGCTCAGCGAGGACGCGGCCTTTGTCACCGGCACGCATCTGGTGGTGGATGGTGGTATAACCATTGGAACGCGGCAGAGTTGGGATCCGGACCAGCCCGGATTGTTCGCCGCACTGGAGGCTCTGCAATGAGCGCTACTCTCGCAAGCGCCGCCTCTGTCCGCAGCGCGCCTGCCGGGCGACGGCTGCGCGGCAGCACCATGGCGAGCTACGGCTTCGGCGCTGCCGCTTATGGCGTGAAGGATTCCGGCTTCGGCACGTTCCTGCTGCTGTTCTACAATCAGGTGATCGGCGTGCCGGCTGCGACGGTCGGCTTCGTCATCATGTGCGCGCTGATCATCGACGCGTTCGTTGATCCGACGATCGGCTTCCTGTCCGATCGCACGCGAACGTCCTGGGGGCGGCGCCATCCGTGGCTTTATGGCTCGGCGCTGCCGATCATGCTTGGCTGGGTGCTGCTGTGGAACCCGCCGCAAAGCTCGCAGGCGGCGACGCTTGGCTGGCTGTTCGTGATCGCCGTGATGGTGCGCAGCGCGGTCAGCGCCTATGAGGTGCCGAGCCAGGCCATGGCGGCCGAGCTCAGCTCGGATTATGACGAGCGCACGCGGATCATGGCCTATCGCTATCTGTTCGGCTGGGCCGGCGGGCTGGTGATGCTGATCGCGGCCTATTGGATCTTCCTGGCGCCGACGCCGGAATATCCCAACGGTCTGCTCAACCCGAACGGCTACAAGGGCTTCGCCATCGCCGGCGCGCTCTTCATGGGGGTCGCGATCCTCACCTCCGCCATGGGAACGCATCGTGAGATCCCGAACCTGCCGTCGCCCGTGATCGAGAAGCAGACGATCGGCCAGAATTTCGCCGAACTCGGGCAGACGCTCCGCAACAAGGCGTTCCTGATCCTGATGGCGGCCGGCCTGTTCGTTTACACGAACCAGGGCATCACCTATGCCATCTCCAACTATCTCTACACCTATGTCTGGCGCTTCACGACGGTGACGATCGCCGGGCTGACGGTGCCCACCTTTGTGCCGCTCAGCATGGTCCTGTTCGGCGGCGTTCTGGTGGCCTTTGTTCTCGCGCCGCGGATCGGCCAGGTGACGAGCAAGCCCAAGGCGGCATCGACCGCTGCCGTGCTGGCCATCATCATCGGCACCTCGCCTTATTGGGCGCGGCTCGCTGGCGTGTTTCCCGAAGTTGGCAGCCCCGCCATGCTCCCGCTGCTCTTCACCATGCTGGCGCTCGGCACGGCGGCCAGCGTGACGGCGCACATCCTGGGTGCATCGATGATGGCGGACGTGGTGGAGGATTCCGAGCAGCGAACCGGCCGGCGTTCCGAGGGCGTCTTCTTCGCCGGTGGCTTCTTTATCCAGAAATGCACCAGCGGGGTCGGCATCTTCGTGACCGGCCTGATCCTTGCGGCCGCCAACTTCCCGGCCAAGGCCGTGCCGGGGCAGGTGCCGGTGGAGGTGCTCGATCGCCTGACCGTCATCTATATCGTCGCGGCGACCGGCCTGGCGCTGGTGGCAGCCGCCCTCTATCGCGCCTTTCCCTTCGGCCGCGCCGAACATACCGCGCGGCTAGAAGCATTGCGCATGCAAGCGCTTGATTCGGAGCGGGTTGATCCCGTTCCCTGACGGTCAGGCCCCGTTCAGTTGCTGCGCCCGGCACTTCGTCGGCGCGGCAACACCGTTCATCGGAATTGGTTCCCGCGCCTATTGGTTTTCCTGAACCACCCCCGTAGCCGGAGTGAGACGAACATCCGTAGACCGGGGGGTCGCAGTGAACTTGAAGGCTTTCGGAGCGCGCTTCGCGCTTGTTGTGTCGTGCGGCCTGATGACGGCGACGGCAGCAAATGCACAGTTCTGGCAGTGCGCTCCTTATGCTCGCGAGATCTCGGGCATTCAGATCCACGGCAACGCCAACACTTGGTGGGGGCAGGCCGCCGGCCGCTACGAACGCGGCGCTGCGCCCAAGGTCGGCGCGGTGCTCTCCTTCCGCCCGACGAGCCGCATGCGGGTAGGGCATGTCGCGATGGTCAGCCAGATCGTCAGCGACCGCGAAGTTCTGCTGACCCACGCCAATTGGTCGCGTCGCGGCGGCATCGAGCGGGACGTGCGCGCGATCGACGTGTCCGAGGCGGGCGACTGGAGCCTGGTGAAGGTGTGGTATGCGCCGCAGGGCGGGCTTGGCACCTCCAGCTATCCGACCAATGGCTTCATCTACAGCGATCATGCCGATGGCGTCGCACCCGCCATCATCGCCGATCAGGATGACGAGGCGAACGAGACCCGACTCGCCAATCTGGCGATCGCCGCTGCCGCTGCCGCCCCGGTGCGCGGCGCAATCACGATCGGCAACTGATCCGCCGGGAGGCGGTGCCCGGGCGGCGGGTCAGCCGATAACGGCGCGACCGGTCTGCTGTGTCATCCTCACCAATAGCACGTCACGCCGGCCGAAAGGCCATCGCGACTCCGTTCATGCAGTAACGCTTGCCGGTCGGCGGCGGACCATCGTCGAAGACATGGCCCAGATGCCCCCCGCATCGCGCGCAATGCACCTCCGTTCGCGGGATCCCCAGGCTGAAGTCCCGCCTGGTGCCGACGCCCTGCTTCAGCGGCGCCCAGAAGCTTGGCCAGCCGGTTCCACTGTCGAACTTGGTGGCGGACGAGAACAGCGCCTGGCTGCACCCTGCGCAGGCGAAGGTGCCGCGCCTCTTTTCCTTGTCGAGCGGGCTGGAGAACGGCCGCTCGGTCGCCTCATGCCGCAGGACCTGATAGGCTTGCGGGGACAGCCGCTCGCGCCACTGCGCATCGCGGAGTTGCAGCGGAAAGGCTTTTGCCTCGGCGGGCGAGTGGTCGCAGGCGCCGAGCACCAGCGTGGCGGCACCCGCGCTCATGCTCAAAATCAGGGTGCGGCGATCAAGCGAACGGCTCATGCACGCCGATATAGTGCCGCGGCGGCCGCGTGCATCGGCGCAGCGCTCCGCCGCCATGCATTTCCTTCAAAGACATGTTGCATGTTCTGCTTTCGCACCGGCGAGAATCGCTGTTTCGGTGATCAGGCACGGCCGTGCTAGGCAGCATGCCATGCTGGACGCGCAAAATCCCCAGGCAATGATCGCTGGCATGGCGGCCGCCGCCCGGCGCGCGGCGCATCAGCTTGCCCGGCTTTCCACCGATCAGCGGCGCACCGCGCTGCTGCGCGCCGAGGAGGCGATCCGTGCCGCCGAGGCAGATATACTGGCGGCCAATGCGGCGGATCTGGCGCGGGCGGAAGCGGCAGGACTATCGGGTGCGATGCTCGATCGGCTGCGCCTCGACGAGCAGCGGATCGCCGGCATGGCGGCCGGTGTCGCGACCGTCGCCACGCTCCCCGACCCGGTCGGGCAGGTCATCGACACCGTGGTACGTCCCAATGGGCTGGAGCTCACCCGCGTTCGCGTGCCGATCGGCGTCATCGGCATCATCTTTGAAAGCCGCCCCAATGTGACCGCGGACGCCGCCGCGCTTTGCGTCATGGCGGGAAATGCCGCGATCCTGCGCGGCGGCAGCGAGGCGAGCGAAAGCAACGCGGCCATTCACCGCGCCTTTTGCGCTGGCCTGAGCGCCGCCGGACTGCCAACGGAGGCGGTGCAGCTGGTGGGAACCACGGATCGCGCCGCCGTTGGCGCGATGCTGGCGGCGCAGGGCGCAATCGATCTGGTGATCCCTCGCGGTGGCAAGGGGCTGGTCGCGCGAGTGCAGGCCGAGGCGCGGGTGCCCGTGCTCGCCCATCTCGACGGCATCAACCATGTCTTCGTCCATGCCTCCGCCGACGCTGCCATGGCCGCGGAAATCGTGCGCAATGCCAAGATGCGACGCACGGGCGTGTGCGGCGCGATGGAAACGCTGCTGATCGATGCGGATTACGCGGATCCGGCGGGGCTGGTCCGATCGCTGTCGGATGCGGGATGCCTGGTGCGCGGCGATGATCGCCTGCGCGCGATCATGGACGTGACGCCGGCGGACGATCTGGATTGGGACACCGAATATCTCGACGCCATCTGTTCGGTCGCAATCGTCGACGGGATCGAGGGCGCGCTGGCGCATATCGCGCGGCATAGCTCGGGCCATACCGACGCGATCGTCGCTTCGGACACGGCGGTCGCGGATCGTTTTCTCGCGGAGGTCGATTCCGCCATCGTGCTGTGGAACGCATCGACGCAGTTTGCCGATGGTGGGGAGTTCGGCCTGGGCGCGGAGATCGGCATCGCCACCGGCAGGCTGCACGCGCGCGGGCCCGTCGCGCTGGAGGGGCTGACGACCTACAAATGGGTCGGTCGCGGCACTGGTCAGGTACGAAGCTGATACGGGCGCAAGTTCATCTGCCGCCGACCCAGCGGAAGAAGCGCGGCACCGGGGCGTTGCGGCTCATCCAGGCGCTATAGTCGCGATAGATCGGGTCCGCCGATAGGTGCCGCTCCTCCGTTCGCGCGCGCCAGTAATAGATGCCGCTGACCGCCGCGAGGATCAGCGTCGCGCGCGCGGCATCGACCATCGATCCCGTGGTCAGCAGGGGAAGGGTGGAGAGCCACCAGAACAGGTTCTTGGTGAGATAGGCGGGGTGGCGGGACCAGGCATAGGGCCCGTGGGTGAGGATCCCGCGATGCGTCAGGTTCGAAAAGCGCAGGCCGAACGAAACCGTCGCCCAGGCGTAGATCGCCGTCAGCAGCACCAGCACCGCACCGACGATCGCCAGCAACAGCGGATGTCCCTGAAGCCATTGGCTCCAGTCCGCGGTGCCGGGGTGGTAATCGAGCGGGCCGCCCTGATCCATCAGGATGAACGGCGGGTAGCAGATCAGCGCAGCGGCCCAGCCGGCCGCATAGGGATTGGCGCTGCGGATATGCGCGTCGAGCGGCCGCATCGTCAGCACATAGCCGACCGTCGCAAAGGCCACGTCGATCACGAACATGAAGGTGATCAGCCAATTGGCGAGCCGCACCGGATCCGCCAGCAGGCCGAAAGTGGGCGTCCGGATGAACTCGCCAAAGCCGGGCGGCACGATCGCCAGCATGAACGCAAGGAAGAACGCCTTCACCCCCCAGGCGCGCAGGTGAGCATATATCGCCTCCGGCTCGGTGCCGCTGGTATGCGTCAGCCAGGCGCCGAACGCCCAGGCGCCGTCGCGCGGCTCCACCAGCCGGCGGTCGAGCCAGATCACATACGGGATGGAGAGCAGGAACAGGAAAGGCGCGGCGGTGCCGAAGCACCACATGGCGAAGCGGAAATTGCCCTCCCAGTAAAAGCGCCCCGTTCCATAGATCAGCGCGATCGCCGCCCAGGTGGCCCATAGCCCGACCAGCTTCACCAGGCTGACGTCGATCGTCTCACGCCAGGGGCGCACCTTTGCCCAGTCGATCCCGGTGGATGGGCGGCGATGCACCTTGTCCACCAGCAACGACCACAACACCATCGGTATGCCGCACGCCAGCAGGTTGACGAGCGCGGCATAGGGCCCGTCCAGGCCATAGACGCGTGCGAACAGAACCCAGGCGATCAGCCCTGCCAGCCCGGCAACCCCCACGCCATGCGATACGGCGGAAGGAGGCCGCGGATCGGCGTGACGGTCGGGGGTGAGCGCGACTTTCTGATGCATGCATCGGCGGCGTAGCACAGCAAAGGTAATCGCCCCATGAAGGATGCGCTCGCTTCCGCACCGCAGCGGGACTACATCGCCCGGCATGTACCAGTTCGATATCAAGGCCGGCGAGAAGGCCGAACTTTACCGCGACATCCTGTCCGCGCTCGATGCTCTGACCGCGGACGAGCCCGATCCCGTGGCGAACATGGCCAATGCGGCGGCGCTGATCTGGCAATATCTGCCCGACCTGAACTGGGCTGGCTTCTACCGCATGGTCGGGGGCGAACTGGTCCTCGGGCCGTTCCAGGGCAAGCCGGCGTGCATCAGGATCGCGGTGGGCGCAGGCGTGTGTGGTGCCGCTGCCGCCACGCGCGAGACGCAGCTGGTGGCGGACGTCCATGCGTTTCCCGGGCACATCGCCTGCGACGCTGAGAGCGCGTCCGAACTGGTGGTGCCGATCGTGCACGATGGCCGCCTCATCGGCGTGCTTGATCTCGACAGCCCGACGCCGTCGCGGTTCGACGCGGAGGATGCCGCGGGCGGGGAGGCGATCGCCGCGCTGCTCGCCGCTCGGATCGCTTGACCGCACGCACCCGGCGCTGCGCGGCGCCGGGGCGGGACGCGCGCCTAGCTCAGCCGGTCGATCGCCTCTCGATCAAGGTTGCCCGGAATGATCATCAGCGGGATCGGCAGCGTTCCCGCCTGACCGGCGAAATGCGTCACCAGCGGCCCCGGCGGTCCGTCTCCCGATGCGCCGAGCACAAGCGCCGCCACGTCCGGGTTGCCGGCGATCAGTTCCCGGATGATCTTCGGCCCGTCGCCCTGCCGCACGGTGATCGACGGGCGCAGCCCCGATTCCTCGATCAGCGTGCCCGCCGCTTTCGCCACCAGCCCTTCCGCGCGCCGCCGCGCTTCTTCCTCGATCGTCGCCTGCACGCCGCCAAAGGCGATGAATTCCTGCTGCTCCACCAGCGCCAGGATCTCGACGCCGCCGCCGGTCTTCACCGCCCGGCGCGCGGCAAACCGCAACGCGATCTCCGCCTCCGGCGCGTCATCGATCACGGTCAGATAGATACGCATGCGTCGTCGATTGCCCCCAAGTAAGGCCATGCTTATCTTCCTGCGGGGTTGACCGCGCAAGGCCTCGGCGCAAGAGACGGGCGCTCCCCCAGGAACCGCTGAGGACCCTCATGTCGATCGAAATCAAGATGCCTGCTCTTTCTCCGACCATGGAGGAGGGGACGCTGGCGAAATGGCTCGTGAAGGAGGGCGATACCGTCAAGGCGGGTGACCTGATGGCCGAGATCGAGACGGACAAGGCCACGATGGAGTTCGAGGCTGTGGACGAGGGCGTGGTCGCCAGGCTCGTCGTCGCCGAGGGTACGGACGGCGTGAAGGTCGGCACCGTCATCATGCTGCTTGACGGCGAGGGTGAGGAAAGTGCCCCGGCGAAGAAGCAGGACGCGCCGAAGGAAGAAGCGAAGTCCCAAGCCAAGCCCGAATCCAAGCCCGAACCCCGAAAGGAGCAGGTCGACGCGCCGGTCGATCGCGAGACGGGCGAGCCGGTGTCGCAGGACAATCCCGAGACCAAGCCGCAGCCCGCGCCGCAGCAGCAGCAGACCCCGCGCGGCGATGGGGAGCGCGTAAAGGCCAGCCCGCTCGCGCGCCGCATCGCCGCCGAGAAGGGCGTGGAGCTGTCGGCTCTCACCGGCTCCGGCCCGAACGGCCGCATCGTCAAGGCTGACGTGGAAAGCGCCGAGCCGGGCAAGGCCGCGCCCGCCGCTCAGCAGCAACAGGCGGCGCCGAGCGCTGCCGCTCCGGCCGCCGCGCCCGCCCCGGCGCCGGCGCAGATCCCCGACATCCCGCACGAGACGACCAAGCTCAGCAACATGCGCAAGACGATTGCGCGCCGCCTGACCGAGTCGAAGCAGCAGGTGCCGCACATCTACCTCACCGTGGACGTGCGCCTCGACAAGCTGCTGAAGCTGCGTGCCGAGCTGAACGACAGCCTGGGTGCGCGCGGCGTGAAGCTGTCGGTCAACGACCTGATGATCAAGGCGCTCGCGGTCGCATTGGTGCAGGTGCCCAAGTGCAACGTCATGTACACGCCGAACGAGCTGGTGACGTTCAAGCGTGCCGACATCTCGGTCGCGGTGTCGACGCCCGAAGGCCTCATCACGCCGGTGATCACCGAAGCGGACACCGCTTCGCTCTCGTCCATCTCGACGCGGATGAAGGATCTTGCCGCCCGCGCCCGCGACAAGAAGCTGAAGCCGGAGGAATTCACCGGCGGCACCGCCTCGATCAGCAACATGGGCATGTTCGGAATCAAGCAGTTTGAGGCGGTGATCAATCCGCCGCAGGGCATGATCCTGGCGGTCGGCGCGGGCGAGAAGCGCCCTTATGTCATCGACGATGCGCTCGGCATCGCGACGGTGATGAGCGCCACCGGCAGCTTCGACCACCGCGCGATCGACGGCGCGGACGGCGCGGAGCTGATGCAGGCGTTCAAGGCGCTGTGCGAAAACCCGCTCGGCATGCTGGCTTGAGATGAACCGCGCGGTTGCCGCCGAGCTTTTGCACCTGGCCGCCGGCCTGCTGCTGACGCTTGCGCTCTTCCGCGCGGCCATCTGGTCCTATCCGCAGGGCGCCGGCTCACTGGAGCCGGTCTGCCTGCTGACGATGCTGGCGATGCTGGCAATGAGCGTGCCCGCGCTGATCAGGGCGGCGCGCCAACCAAGGAACTGATACGTGGCAGACACTTACGATCTCGTCGTCCTGGGCTCCGGACCGGGCGGCTATGTCGCGGCGATTCGCGCCTCGCAGCTCGGGCTGAAGGTGGCGATCGTTGAGCGCGAGCTGCTCGGCGGCATCTGCCTCAACTGGGGCTGCATCCCGACCAAGGCGCTGCTGCGCTCGGCCGAGGTGTTCCACCTGATGAGCCATGCCAAGGATTATGGCCTCGCCGCGCAGGGGATTACGGCTGACCTTGAAGCTGTGGTGAAGCGCTCGCGCGGCGTCGCCAAGCAGCTCAATCAGGGCGTGACGCACCTGATGAAGAAGAACAAGGTTGCCGTGCACATGGGTACCGGCAAGCTGACGGGCAAGAACAAGCTGACCGTCACCGACAAGGACGGCAAGGCGACCGAGATCGGCTACAAGAACGTCATCGTCGCGACCGGCGCGCGCGCCCGCGACCTGCCGTTCGCCAAGGCTGACGGCAAGCGTATCTGGACCTATCGCCATGCGATGACCCCGCCGGAAATGCCCAAAAAGCTGCTGGTCATCGGATCGGGCGCGATCGGGATCGAGTTCGCGAGCTTCTACAACGACATGGGCGCCGACGTGACGGTGGTCGAAATGCTCGACCGGCTGGTCCCCGTTGAGGACGCGGATGTCTCGGCGCATCTCGAGAAGGCGCTGAAGAAGCAGGGCATGACGATCATGACCTCGGCAGGCGTCAATGGTCTGGACGTCAGCGACAAGGGTGTCGTCGCGAAGCTCAAGGACAAGTCGGGCAAGGAAAGCTCGGTCGAGTTCAGCCATGTCATCGTCGCGGTCGGCATCGTGCCGAATACGGCCGACATCGGGCTGAAGGAGCTGGGCGTCGAGGTGGACGATCGCGGCTTCCTCAAGACCGATCCGATGTGCCGCACCAATGTTGCGGGCGTCTGGGCGATCGGCGATATCACCGCGCCGCCGTGGCTGGCGCACAAGGCGAGCCACGAGGGCGTCATCGCCGCCGAGGCGATCGCCGGCGGCCACCCGCATGCCATGGACCCGCGCAACATTCCGGGCTGCACCTATTGCCGCCCGCAGATCGCCAGCGTCGGCCTGACCGAGGCGAAGGCGAAGGAAGTTGGCTATGAGGTGAAGGTCGGCAACTTCCCGTTCATAGGCAATGGCAAGGCGATCGCGCTGGGCGAGCCGGAAGGCTTCGTGAAGACGGTGTTCGACGCTAACACGGGCGAGCTGCTCGGCGCGCACATGATTGGCGCTGAAGTGACCGAGATGATCCAGGGCTACACCATTGGCAAGACGATGGAGACGACCGAGGCGGAGCTGATGGAAACGGTGTTCCCGCACCCCACGATCAGCGAGACGATGCACGAGGCGGTGCTGGGGGCGTACGGCAAGGCGCTGCATATCTGAGCCGCTGGGGTGGAGGGCAGGCACACCTCCACCACCGTTCGCACTGAGCCTTGTCGAAGTGCGTGCTGCGCGCCCGCTCCGCCTGCGGCACGTGCTTCGACAAGCTCAGCACGAACGCGGTAGGGCGTATGATCGACAAAGGAGCGACCATGACCGAACACGCGACCGGCACGCACGTCTTCACCCCCGATCCGCGCAACGACAATGTCCTGATCGACGTCAACGGCGAACTCTTCCGTCGTCCCGAGGCGAAGGTCTCCGTATTCGATTCCGGCTTCATGCTGGGCGACGGCGTGTGGGAGGGGCTGCGCGTCTATGACGGTCGCATGGCGTTCCTTGATCGCCACCTCGACCGGCTGTGGCAGGGTGCCAAGGCGATCATGCTCGACATCGGCATCAGCCGCGAGGAACTGGTCGCGCGCCTTCGCCGCGTGCTCGACGCCAATGAGATGACGGGCGACGGCGTCCACATCCGCCTGATGGTCACGCGGGGCATCCGCTCCACCCCGTATCAGGATCCGCGCGTCGTCATCTCGCCGGCGACGATCGTCATCATCCCGGAGTGGAAGGCGCCCGCTACCGGCACGGCGACGCGAATGCTGAACCTCGCCACCGTCCATGTCCGTCGCGGCTATCCCGACGTGCAGGACCCAAAGCTCAACTCGCATTCCAAGCTCAACTGCATCACCGCCTGCATCCAGGCGGCGCAGGCGGGCGCGGACGAGGCGCTGATGCTCGATCCGCATGGCTTCGTCGCGACGTGCAATTCCACGCACTTCTTCATCGTCCGGGGCGGCGAGGTGTGGACCTCGACCGGCGACTATTGCCTCGACGGCATCACCCGCCGCATCGTGGTGGAGACCGCGCGCGCGGCCGGCATTCCCACGTATGAGCGCAATTTCTCGCTGACCGATGTCTATGGCGCGGACGAGGCGTTCACCACCGGCACCTTCGCTGGCCTTGCCCCGATCGGCACGATCGACGGCCGGGTGATCGGCGCCGAGCGTGGCCCGATGGTCGAACGCTTGCAGGCGCTCTATCGCGCGGCGGTCGACCGGGAACTCGCATGACGCCGGAGATCGGCTCCCAGCCGCTGCGCATGGTATCCCGCGGCGAACAGCCGCTGCGCATCGCCATGTGGTCCGGCCCGCGCAACATCTCCACGGCGATGATGCGCAGCTTTTCCAGCCGCGCCGATTGTGCGGTCAGCGACGAGCCCTTCTACGGCTGCTTCCTGGCCGAAAGCGGCGCCGATCACCCGATGCGCGAGGCGGTGATCGCCAGCATGGATTGCGACTGGCAGTCGGTGGCCGCCACCCTGTCCGGCCCGGCGCCGGCGGGGAAGCCGGTCTGGTACCAGAAGCACATGCCCCACCACATGGTCGGCCCGATCGCGCCAGACGATCTCGCCGGCGTGGTTCATGCCTTTCTGATCCGCGATCCGGGACGCATGGCGGCGTCCTATGCCGCGAAGCGCGAGACGGTGACGCCCGCGGATCTCGGCGTCGCGGCGCAGCGCGCCTTTTTCGACCGCGAGGCGGACCGGCTCGGCACCGCGCCGCCGG
>NZ_LSKH01000130.1:0-57273 GCF_001557395.1 Sphingomonas sp. CCH5-D11
TCTCGTGGGCTCGGAGATGTGTATAAGAGACAGCCGAAAAGGGCCGCGCCTTGCGTGAGACTGCGCTTCATGTGCCGGATACGATGGCGGATGGCTATGATCCGGCGGGCCTGGAAGAATTGCGTGAGCGTGTCACAGCGCTCGTCGCGATCCTGGCACAACATGACGGACGGGGACGTCCCCAGGATGGCGCTTGAGCGATAATTGACGCAACGGCGCCAGCGATGCCACATTCAACGTTGCTCAAGCGGAGCTCGCAAGAGCGCGGCGCTTTTCAATTGCCGTGGCTCCGCCATTTGCCAGGTCACGCAGCATATCTCTTGAACGTGCGTTCCGTGCGGTTGAGCAACGCAGTTTCCTGACGAGCCATGCCCTTCCTGATCAGTCCGACGCGGTTTCTGCTGCATTACGTGGCCGCGCGGCCCTGGATATTCCTGCTTCTTGGCTTGCTCGTCGCCGGCGCCTCGGTGAGTTCCATCGGCGTACAATATGCTATGAAGCTGTTGATCGATGCGATGACGAGCGCCGATCGCATTCGCTCGCTTGTTTATACTGCTTTGGCCCTGTTCCTGAGCCTCGTCGTTCTGGAAAGCCTGCTCCAGCGCCTCGCCGCGATGACCCTGGGACATGCCACCGTTGTCTCTGGGGTCGGCATCCGACTGGACATGGTGGATTACCTGACCGGCCATCAGATGCCGTTCTTCCAGAACCAGCGCGCTGGCTCGCTCGGCCATCGGATCTCCGGGCTTGCCGGTATCTTCGGCGCGATCATTCATCGGCTGCTGCAGGAAGTGACACCACCACTGATCGCCTTTGTCGGTGCCATGATCATCTTCGTGGCGATCGACCCGATCATGGCGGCAGTGCTGGGCGGCATCTTTGTTTTCGTGACGATCGGTCTCGTGCTGCTCGGATTCCGCGGGCACGTGCACCACAAGGCGTTTGCAGAGCACGCGGGCACCGTCGGCGGCGAACTTGTGGACCTGATCGGCAACATCTGGGTCGTAAAAGCATTCGCCGCGGGCGAGCGTGAGATTTCGCGATTGCGCGAGTTCATGGATGATGAGGCGGTTGCACAGCGCCGCGGATGGTTCTTTGTCGAGCGGATGCGCGGTCTGCACGATCTGTCGCTGGCCATATTCGTGGGTGGCACGCTGATCTGGGCCATTGGGCGATGGTCAAGCGGCGCGATCACCACGGGCGATGTCGTGATCATCAGCACGATGACCTTCCGCATTCTTCATGGTTCGCGCGATCTGGCAATGGCGTTGATCGATGTCAGCCAACAGTTCAGCTATTTGCGCGAAACGCTCGACATCATCGGCGTGCCCCAAACGCTGAACGACGCTCCCGGCGCAGCGCGTCTCCGGGTGGGTGAGGGCAGAGTGGAGTTCAGTCACGTCACCTTCGGCTATGATCCGCGCCACCCCGTCCTTCATGATCTCACGCTCGAGATCCCGGCGGGGCAGAAAGTGGGCATCGTCGGTCCGTCGGGAGCCGGGAAATCATCGCTGCTTCAGCTAGCGCAACGGTTTCACGATCCGCAGGCGGGCCATGTTGCGATCGACGGTCAACGCGTCGACTC
Source organism: Sphingomonas sp. CCH5-D11 (assembly GCF_001557395.1). NCBI lineage: Bacteria > Pseudomonadati > Pseudomonadota > Alphaproteobacteria > Sphingomonadales > Sphingomonadaceae > Sphingomonas > Sphingomonas sp. CCH5-D11. Next base: position 1,586 of record NZ_LSKH01000130.1, read on the forward strand.
GGTAACGCAGGAGAGCCTCCGCGACGCGATCGCCGTGGTGCCCCAGGAGGTTCTGCTGTTCCACCGATCGGTGATGGAGAACATCCGCTTCGCCCATCCGGAGGCGGATGACGAGGAGGTCTTTCGCGCCGCGGAGGCGGCCGGATGCGATGATTTTATCCGCCGCCTCCCGCATGGCTATGACAGCATCGTCGGCGAGCGGGGCACCAATCTATCCGGAGGGCAGCGACAGCGGATTGGGATTGCACGTGCCTTCCTGAAGAACGCACGCATCGTGCTGCTGGATGAGGCAACGTCGGCACTTGATTCCGAATCGGAGCTTGAAGTTCAGAACGGGCTGGAGGCGCTGATCCAGAACCGGACGGTCATCGCGGTCGCGCATCGCCTTTCGACCGTCGCGAACTTCGACCGCGTGGTGGTCCTTTCGGAAGGGCGTATCATCGAGGACGGGCCGCCGCAGCAACTGCTGCGCCGACCGGGCGGAGCGTTCCGGCAGCTCTGGGTCATGCAGGTCGAGGGCATGGATCGGTCCTCCGGCATATCGGCGGCCGGGGAGCGCCTGCGTGCACTCTCCGAACGAAGCCGTGCGCGCGTGCAGCAGATGGTGCGCAGCGCCTGGCAGAGCAGGACAGACCGGCCCTGATCCATGCACGCGAGGTGCAGGGGGGAAGATCCGCAATCAGCTTCTAAGCGGTAGACGATCTCGGGCGCTTTGCTCTCTTTGTCTCTCGTTCCGCCACGACCTGAGCTCAGAAGCGCAAGTCAAGTCACCGGATCAACCCTGAGCGGCGAAGCAAGCGGTTCGCTCACGACTCTGTCGTTGAGGCAACTGATTGCAAACGGGAATGGGGGGTAAAGAAAAGCCCGCCCGGCAAGGTGCCGGGCGGGCCTTGTCTCTCAAGGCGACAGGCCGGGCGATCAGCCCTGCGTCGACTCCTCGCGTGCCTCTGCGCTCGCGCCAGGCTCGGCGTTCGCGTCATAGTCCTCGGTGAAGCCGCCCTGGTCGCGACCTTCTTCGAAGACCTGCGCCATCACGTCCACGCCCTGCGACTGCAGCTCAGCCTCTTCCGGCGAACGAGCGATGTTGACCTTGACGGTAACGGAGACTTCCGGGTGCAGTGCGACGCGCACGTCGTACACGCCGATTGCCTTGATCGGGCGATCGAGCACAACGGCCGACTTGGCGACCTTGTGACCCGCTTCGTTCAACGCCTCGACCAGATCACGAACAGCAACCGAGCCGTACAGCTGGCCGGCGTTCGACGCCTGGCGGATGATCGTGACCGATGCGTCCTTGAAGGTCTTGGCTTCCTTCTCGGCCTCGCCGCGACGATTCGCGTTCTCGGCTTCGATGCGGGCGCGGTTCGCCTCAAACACCTTGCGGTTGGCTTCGTTGGCGCGCAGCGCCTTCTTGTTCGGCAGCAGGAAGTTGCGGGCGAACCCGTCCTTCACCTTCACTACGTCGCCGATGCCGCCGAGCTTCTCGACGCGCTCAAGCAGAATGACGTCCATCTGCTCTTCTCCTTACTTAACGACGTAGGGCAGCAGGCCCAGGTGACGGGCGCGCTTGATCGCCTGAGCGAGTTCGCGCTGCTTCTTGGCGCTCACCGAAGTGATGCGCGACGGGACGATCTTGCCACGCTCGGACACGAAGCCCTGCAGCAGACGCACGTCCTTGTAATCGATCCGGGGGGCGTCCTTCGCCGAGAAGGGGCAGCTCTTGCGGCGGCGGAAGAAGGGACGGGCCATTATGCGTTCTCCTCTTCACGACGGCGACCGCGCTCGCGATCCCGCTCCTGCTTGCGCATCATCACCGACGGGCCCTGCTCATGCGCATCGACCTTGACGGTCATGTAGCGGATGATGTCCTCGTTGATGGAGTGCTGACGCTCGATCTCTGCGACAGTGTCGCCCGGTGCGTCGATCTCGATCATCACATAGTGAGCCTTGCGATTCTTCACCATGCGATAGGCGAGGCTGCGCAGACCCCAGGTCTCGGTCTTCACGACCTTGCCATTGTGATCTTCTACGATCTTGGTGACGGCTTCCGCCATCGCGTCCACCTGCGCCTGTGCCAAATCCTGGCGCGCAAGGAACACGTGCTCATACAGAGCCATGTGCTTTCCTTCGTTGGCCGATCGCTGACATGGCCCCGTGCCATGCCCCTCCGACTGTCGTCCAAAACAGCGAAGGCGGGGAGGCCATGCTCCCCGCCCGTGCTGCCGGATCCCCTACTCAGATCTGGAGAAAAAGCAAGTCTTACCGCAGGGCATTCGCCAGGACGGCGGCCACGATGCCACTGCCGACCGCGACCAGCACGGCATCGTTGCCGGAGCGCACCCACTGATGGCCGCGCGGCGGGGCGTAAAGATGGCGGCCACGATATTGGCGATAGTCGACGACTCGATAATTGGCGGCGTAGCGGCGATCGAAGCGCTGGCCCTTGCGCCAGGCGCGATTGTTGCTTTCACGGCGAACGGTCGTCGTCTTCTTTACCACGGTGCCGTTCGGGCGCTGCTTGATCGTGGTGACCTGCCGCTCCTGCTGACGCGACTGAGCCTGTGCGCTGGTGCCGATCATGGGCGTAGCGATCAGCGAGGCTGCAATGGTAGCCTGAACGATCTTGCTGAACATGGGTCAACTCCTTTGAACTTCTCACCGGCGCCGGAAGAACCGCGCCGTCGAGAACCTATCTGAGCCTCAACTGTCGCTACCGAATGGCGGCAGGCGCGCCATTTCGTCTCAGATTGTCGCATTGGCAGCACCAGGATGAACGGCGGTTCAGCAAGGCAAGCATTTCTATACTGCACCAGCCTATGGCATCGCTGATGAAGACCATGCCCGAGACGATCCCAGTTCATCGGTACACGACTGCGGGAAGCGGGCGTGCAGGCGCATCGTCGTGGTTGCGATTGGCTGGCTGGATCGCGGTACTCGGCGCAATCATGCTGGCTGCGCTCTTCATCGGCTGGATCGGCTTCATGGCGTCCGATGATTCGCTTTACCATGCGGGTGCGATACGGTGGCTTACCGATCCGCCGTTCCCCGGCAGCGATCATTGGTCGACGCGATTTCCGCTGACGCTGACCTTTGCGGCAGTGATCAGAGTGATGGGCAACAACTTCGCGGCATTCGCGGCTACTGCCTTGTTGTTCTACATCCTGTTGGTGGTGGTGGTCGGCGGCATCATCGCCGCCATAGACACTCCGCGGGCCGGGTGGATCGCCGCACTGCTCACCGCCACTTTCCCGGTAGTGGTCGCACATGCCAGCACCGTCAGCGTCGACCTGCTGGAAGCGACTGCCCTGGTGGTCGGAGCGTGGCTTGTGGGTTCGGCGAGTGAGAGCCGGGCAGGGCTGCTGCGAGCCGGCCTTGGCGGCGTCATGTTCGGGATTGCAGTGCTTTGTCGGGAGACGAGTGTTCTCGCACTGGCGGTTCTCGGCCCGCTTATGCTGCTGGGCCGTCCGGTGCCGCGCAGCGCAATAATGGCCTGTGGTCTTGGTGCCATGTTGGTTTTGCTCGGCGAAGCGGCGTTTCAATATACCCTCACCGGTGATCCGCTGCGGCGCTACGCCATCGCCTTCCATCACGACGAGCATATCGATCGCGCGGCGAATCATGAGGGGAACTTCCTGCTCTGGCCACCGATCGATCCGCTGCTCGTCCTGTTCGTCAACGATGACTTTGGCCTGCTGTTCTGGGCGATCGGCGCCGCTGGGCTGGGTCAGGGCTGGGAGCGGATGCTGCCGGATCGTCAGGTTCCGTTCCTGCTTCTTGCCGCCATGGCGATCGGCAGCTTTCTGCTCGTATCGGCGCTTTACACCAAGCTGGTGCTCAATCCCCGGTACTTCATGCTGCTGGCTCTTGCCGCCTCGATGATGCTGGCGATCTGGCTTGATCGTGCCGCGCGGACGACACGAATGCTGGTCCTGGCCGCTCTGATCGCAAGCAATCTGTTGCTGATCAGCGTCGGGAATGCCCATCCAAGGTGGTCGCTGGAGGCGCTGATGCTGGCCGCGGAGGCACATCCCGATGTCACGATCGCTGGGGCGGCGAACGACGTAGCTCGCGCGGACATCCCAATGGCGTTTCTTCGGCGAGCCAATATCCGGTCGCTTCCCGCCCGTCCCGGTGATCTCGTTCTTGCAGCGACCGATTCGGCGCCGGCCGGGCAGGTGATCGCGCGATACCCATCTCCGCCGACGCGGCTTGGGGCGGTGATCCAGTGGCTCGGTTTGAAACCCTTTGTCCCGAACGCGATATCCAGGCGCATGTTCGCGCCAAATGCGGACATGGTGTTGGTTCGGCCGCACGGCGGTTGACCCCGCGCCCCTGACGCGCCTACCGGGCCCCTCTTCGAATTGGGAGAGGCTGATGCGAGCGTTCATCTTTCCGGGTCAGGGCAGTCAGGCCGTTGGCATGGGTCAGGCGCTGGCCGCCGCTAGTTCCCATGCACGCGAGGTCTTCGGCGAGGTCGACGAAGCATTGGGTCAGAACCTGTTCCGGCTGATGACTGAAGGGCCCGCCGATGAACTGACGCTCACCGAAAACGCTCAGCCAGCCATTATGGCGAACGCCATCGCGACGCTGCGCGTGTTGGAAAGAGAAGGCGGCGTTCGGCTGGCGGAGAAGGCAGATTTCGTCGCCGGTCACAGCCTTGGCGAGTATAGCGCCTTATGTGCGGCGGGCGCATTCGATCTTTCCACCGCGGCACGGCTGCTGAAGCTGCGCGGGCAGGCGATGCAGGCCGCCGTGCCGGTGGGCGAGGGCGGCATGGCCGCACTGCTCGGCGCGGACCTTTCCACAGCGGAAACGATTGCCGCCGCCGCCGCCGAGGGCGAGGTCTGCACGGTTGCCAATGACAATGATCCCAGTCAGGTGGTGATCTCGGGTGCCAAGGCCGCCATTGATCGCGCCATCGCGCTGGCCAAGGAACATGGCGCCAAGCGCGCCGTCGCGCTCCCGGTGTCGGCCCCATTCCACTGTCCCTTAATGCAGCCCGCCGCTGACGCGATGGAGAAGGCGCTGGCAGAGGCCCCGCTCAGCGCGCCGCTTGTTCCCGTATACACCAATGTCACGGCGGCACCGGCGAGCGATCCTGACACGATCCGGCGCCTGCTGGTCGAACAAGTCACCGGCATGGTGCGTTGGCGTGAGTCCGTGCTGGCAATGGTCGATGCGGGGGTCACCACCTTCGTGGAGTTCGGCGGCAAGGTACTAACGCCGATGGTGAAGCGGATCGCGCCCGATGCGACGGCGGTAAGCCTGGTATCGATGGACGATGTCGAAGGCCTGCTCAAGGAGCTGTGATGCAGGCAGCATGCCGCTTCCATCGTTTGGAGGCTACGCTGACGGTGGCAGTGGTTCGTGTGAATTCAGGAGAATTGGATGTTTGACCTCACTGGTATGACGGCTCTGGTGACTGGAGCGTCGGGGGGCATCGGTTCTGCCATCGCGCAGGCTTTGGCCGCACAGGGCGCTCGCCTTGCCGTCTCCGGATCCAACGCGGAAAAGCTCAGCGCTTTCTGTTCGCAGCTCAGTGGCGACCATGTCGCTGTGCCGGCGAACCTGTCAGATGCGTCCGCTGTCGACGGGCTTGTTCCTGCAGCGCTCGAGGCTTTGGGTGGCCGCCTCGACATTTTGGTGAACAACGCCGGTGTCACGCGCGACAACCTGACCATGCGCATGAAGGACGACGAATGGGACCAGGTCATTCGCGTCAACCTGGAGGCCGCTTTCCGGCTGATGCGCGCCGCTTCAAAGCCGATGATGAAGCAGCGGTTTGGGCGGATTGTGTCCATCACCTCCGTCGTCGGTCAGACCGGAAATCCCGGTCAGGCAAATTATGCGGCGTCAAAAGCGGGCCTCGTCGGCATGTCCAAGGCGATCGCGCAGGAGCTTGCCAGCCGTAACGTTACGGTTAATTGCGTCGCCCCCGGCTTCATCCAATCCGCCATGACGCATGTGCTGCCGGAAGCGCAGAAAACCGCGCTTCTCACCAAGATTCCGGCAGGGGACCTGGGTAAGGGAGAAGACGTCGCGGCAGCCGTTGTCTACCTGGCATCACGAGAGGCCGGATATGTCACCGGGCAGACACTGCACGTGAATGGCGGCATGGCGATGGTCTAAAGCAGACTTGTATCGGGGCGCACCCCGTTCTACCTGCGTTCAGAATTCAACAACCCCCCGAATGAAACAAAGGGAATTTATATGAGCGAGACCGCCGACCGCGTGAAGAAGATCGTCGTCGAGCATCTCGGCGTCGAAGCCGACAAGGTGACCGAGGACGCGAGCTTCATCGACGATCTCGGCGCGGACAGCCTCGACATCGTCGAGCTGGTGATGGCGTTCGAGGAAGAGTTCGGGGTGGAGATTCCGGACGACGCCGCGGAGAAGATCACCACCGTGCGTGATGCGATCACCTATATCGACGAGCACAAGGGCTGAGCGTGAGCGCGGCGGAAAGGCCTTGAGCCTGCCGCTGCCACGGCCACGGATTTGAGCGGCTCCCCGTCCACGGCTAGAGGGCGGGGAGCCGTTTCGTTGTAACGTTCATGGAGTAGCGCAATGCGCCGCGTCGTCGTCACCGGTCTTGGCCTCGTCACCCCGCTTGGGGCGGACGTGGAAACTGCTTGGGCCAACATCATCGCCGGCAAATCAGGCGCCGGGCCGATCACGCGCTTCGACGCGTCCGACTATAAGTGCCGCATCGCCTGCGAGGTGAAGCCGGCAGACCATGAATATGGTTTCGACGCTTCAAAGCGGGTCGACCACAAGATCCAGCGTCAGGTCGATCCGTTCATCGTGTACGGCATCGATGCCGCGGGCCAAGCGCTCGAGGATGCGGGCCTGACCGAGATGAGCGAGACCGAGCGGTATCGCGCCGGCTGCTCGATCGGGGCCGGCATCGGCGGCCTGCCCGGCATAGAGAGCGAATCGATCGTTCGCCATGAGAAGGGGCCGGGGCGCGTCAGCCCGCATTTCGTGCACGGGCGCCTGATCAACCTCATCTCGGGGCAGGTCAGCATCAAATACGGCCTGATGGGGCCGAACCATGCGGTGGTCACCGCTTGCTCGACCGGCGCGCATTCGATCGGCGACGCAGCGCGCATGATCGCGATGGACGATGCCGATGTCATGCTGGCCGGTGGCGCAGAGGGTGCGATCTGCCCGCTGGGGATTGCCGGCTTCGCGCAGGCACGGGCACTCAGCACCAACTTCAACGACACGCCGGAGAAGGGCAGCCGTCCGTATGACAAGGACCGCGACGGCTTCGTCATGGGCGAGGGTGCCGGCGTCGTGGTGCTTGAGGAATATGAGCGGGCAAAGGCGCGCGGCGCAAAGATCTACGCCGAGGTGATCGGCTACGGCCTCTCCGGCGACGCCTATCACGTCACGGCGCCGCACCCGGAAGGCTCGGGCGCGTTTCGGTCGATGGAAATGGCGATGCGCAAGAGCGGACTATCGCTTTCCGATATCGACTATATCAATGCTCACGGCACCTCGACGCCGCTCGGGGATGAACTCGAGCTCGGCGCCGTGCGCCGGCTGTTCGGCGATCATATCGGCTCGCTGTCCATGTCGTCGACCAAGTCGGCGATCGGCCACCTTCTTGGCGGCGCGGGCGCAGTCGAAAGCATCTTCTGCATTCTCGCCATGCGTGACCAGATCGTCCCGCCGACGCTGAACCTCGACAATCCGAGTGACAATTGCGCGGGAGTCGACCTCGTCCCGCATGTTGCCAAGAAGCGTCAGGTGCGCGCTGTGCTGAACAACAGCTTCGGCTTTGGCGGTACCAACGCCTCGCTGGTCATGAAGGCCCTCTGATTCCATCGTCCGGCCCGGTCTCGACCGGGTCGGTCCATCCGGCCCGCTTTCTTTTCGGGGCGGAGCGACGCCTGAGGTAAGATGATGCGCAAGGCGGGTTGCCTGGGACTGATCGCCGGATTGGTGCTGATTGCCCTGTTGTTCTGGGTGGGTCGGGACTGGTCCGGAGAGGGACCGGCGAGCAAGCCGCTGGCGGTGGTCGTTCCGGAAGGTGCAAGCCTCGCGCGAGCGGCCGGAGAGCTTGAGAAGCAGGGCGCGATCCGCTCAGCATTGCGTTTCCGCGGGTACGCGCGCGTGTTCGGTGGCGGCAAGCCGATCAAAGCCGGCGAATATGCGATACCGGCCCGCGCCAGTGCGGCTGACATCCTGGCGTTGCTTGAGGATGGAAAGGTCCGCCAGCGTCTGGTTCCAGTACCCGAGGGCTATCCTTCCGTTCTGGTGCACGAGGCGCTGATGCGCGCGGAAGGGCTCACGGGAGAGGTGTCGGTTCCGCGCGAGGGCTCGGTGCTGCCGGACAGCTACGCCTATCAGTTGAACGACACGCGAGCGGCCGTCGTCGGCCGGATGCAGAAGGCGATGGCGGATTATCTCGCGGCCGCCTGGAAGAGGCGCAAGCCGGGGATCGCGGTCACGACCCCGCAGGAAGCCGTCGTCCTCGCGTCGATCGTCGAGAAGGAAACGGGCAAGCCGTCCGAACGGCGAATGGTGGCGGCGGTCTATACCAACCGTCTGAAGACGGGCATGCCGCTGCAGGCCGATCCCACCGTCATCTATCCGATCACCAAGGGAAAGCCGCTTGGGAGGCGGATCAAGCGATCCGAACTGCAGGCGAAGAACGGCTATAACACCTATGCGAGCGCCGGCCTGCCGATCGGCCCGATCGCAAACCCCGGTCGTGCCTCGATCGATGCCGTGCTGGATCCCGCGAAGACGTCTGCGCTTTACTTCGTGGCCGATGGCACCGGCGGGCATGTGTTCGCGGACACGCTCGATCAGCATAACGCGAATGTGGCGAAATGGTATGCGATCCGCCGTGCGCGCGGAGAGATGTAGGCTGTTCACTTTGCGGCGCGCGGGCGTAGAAGTGACGAACATCACCACGGACTCGCCGCTTTCTTGACCACGCCCATGCTGATCGCCGCCGGCGCTGTTTTGTTGTTGCTGATTGGTGCGGCTACCATGGTGCTCAACCGTGGTCTCCGGGCGCTTACCGCGGCTGCCGAGCAGCGGGATCGTCTGCACCTCGCAGAAGGGTTGCTCGCCGGTGCGCCGATGCAGCCGATCCTGGTGATGGCCAACCACCGGCTGGACATGCCGGCACGCATCGCTGACCTTTTCGGGCTGGTGCAGCCGCCGACCGACTTCGACGGCCTGAGTGCCGCCGGGGGTGGCTTGACCCCGCTCGATGCAGAGCAACTTCTGAACGACGTGATCTCCGTTCAGCGATCCGGCAGGCCATTCATCCGGCAGGTTCGGCCGCGGGGCGCCGCACGCACGTTAACGCTGCGCGGCGCGCGGGCGCCGGTCGGCGCCGGCAGCGCCGAGGTCGTGATCTGGGTGCACGACGCCAGTGAGGCACAGGAGGAGGTGGAGCGCCTCGCCGCAGAGCAAACGCAGGTACGAGAAGCGTTTGACGCTTTGACGGCCCTGATCGAGGCAGCGCCCCTTCCAATGTGGTATCGCGGGCCTGACTTGCGGCTGGCGATGGTCAACACTGCCTATGTTCAGGCCGTGGAAGGCGCGGATGCGGCCGATGTGGTGGCGCGCGGGCTCGAGCTGATCGAAGGTTCCGGCCAGGGTGGTCCGCTCGCGGGCGCAACAGTTGCACGTCAGACCGGTCGGCCCGAAATCCGCGTGTTGCCTGCAACGATCGGCGGCGCGCGACGGTCGATGCAGTTGTTCGACGTTCCTCTTCCCGGCGGCGGCGTCGCCGGGTTCGCCATCGACGTGGAGGAACTGGAGGAGGCGCGTGCCCGCGAACAGCGCTTTGCCGTGGCGCAGCGGGCCATGCTCGACCGACTTTCCGCCGGCGTTGCGCAGTTCGGTCGCGACCGCTCCATGGTGTTCTGCAATCAGCCTTTCCGGCGCATGTTTGCGATGCGCAGTGAATGGATGGCGGACCGCCCCGAATTTGATCGCGTGCTGGAACGCATGCGCGAGGCGAATCGGCTGCCTGAGGTGCGGGACTTTCCAGGCTGGAAGGCGGAGCGGCGCGACTGGTTTACCCGAACCGATGCGGCCACGGAGGAAACGTGGCACTTGCCTGGCGGTGTGCATATCCGCGTGCTGGCGCAATTGCTGCCGGACGGCGGCTTGCTTCTGATCTTCGAGGACCGAACGGAAGAAGTTCAGCTCGCCTCTGCGCGGGATACGCTGCTGCGCGTACGCACCGCTACGTTCGACAATCTGTTCGAGGCGCTGGGCGTGTTCGCGGCGGATGGTCGGCTTCAGCTATGGAACAATCGCTTCCGCGCTTTGTGGGAGTTCGAGGAGGAGTTCCTGAGCAGTCACCCGCGCGTCGACGCGGTGGCCGAAAAGATTGCTCCCAAATTGCGGACGCCCAATCGCGCGACATTGGTGACCGAGCTGGTCCGTTCCGCGACCAGCGATCGGCAGCAGCGCAGCGGGCGCGTGGCGTTGGCGGACGGCCGCCACTTCGCCTTCGCCGCCGTTCCACTGCCGGATGGCAACGCGCTGTTCACGATGCTGGACATCAGCGATAGCCGGCGCGCTGAACAGGCGCTGCGGGATAGGGCAGCGGCGCTTGAGGCCGCTAACAAGGTGAAGACGGCTTTTGTCGCGAACATGAGCTACGAACTGCGCACGCCGTTGACGTCGATCAGCGGCTTCGCGGAAATGCTGCACGCGGGTTATGCGGGCAAGCTGACCGAGCAGGCCGATCAATATGTGACCGCGATCCTCTCGTCAGTCAGCCGACTGGGGATGTTGATCGATGAAGTGCTCGACCTGACGCAAGGCGAGCGGGACATGCCTCTGAGGCGCGAACTGGTCGATCTTGCCGATGCGGCGCGTGCCGCAGCAGAAGCAGTGGACCAGGCAGCGGCAGAGCGAAATATCGACTTCGCCGTGGAGATCGACGCGAGCGCCGGACAGGTGAACGGCGACGTGCGGCGCATCCGCGAAACGATGGAGCACCTTCTTCGACACGCCATTAACGCCACCATGGCGGGCGGGCGCGTGCTGCTTCATGTCGATGGCGACGCCGACAGGGCGCGCATCATCGTGTCGGACGACGGCGGCGGCATGGACGAGGATGCGGCCAAGCACGCCTTTGACCGCTTCGCCCAGCCGACCACCACGCGCGGAGTGCGTGCGCTCGATCTCGGGTTGCCGCTTGCCAAGCAGTTCGTCGAAGCACACGGTGGACAGATCTCGCTCGTCAGCGAACTTGGTATCGGTACGCTGGTGAAGGCGGAACTGCCCCGATGACGAGCGGCAGCCTGCGCCTCGCCGATGCGCGCGAGACCGAGGAGGTGGGTGCCCGGCTTGCCGACCTGCTGCAGCCTGGTGATATCGTCACGCTCACCGGGCCGCTGGGCGCCGGCAAGACCAGTATCGCGCGCGGGCTGCTCGCCGGCCTCGGTTTGGCGGGTGAGGCTCCGTCGCCCAGCTTCGCGATCGTTCAACCCTATGACCCTCCGGAGGTCCGGCTGCCAGTGCTGCACGTCGATCTTTATCGGCTGGATGGGCCGGAGGAGCTGGAAGAACTCGGGCTGTCGGAAGCGCTGTTCGATTCCGCGCTGGTCGTGGAATGGCCTGATCGGGCAGGGCCGAGTGCGTGGCCCCAGGCGTTGCGCTTCGCGCTGGCGATCGAACCGGATGGCGCGCGGCGCTTGACTTGGGAAGCGCCGGCGGCATGGGAGCGCCGATGGTCCTAGACATGACGCCGCCCGCCGAAGCGCCCGATTTCCTCGCTGCGCACGGATGGGGTGGAGCAACAGTGCTGCCTCTCGCCGGCGACGCCTCCTTTCGACGCTATTTTCGCATCGTGGATGGGGGGCGCAGCGCCGTGCTGATGGACGCGCCTCCGCCGCACGAGGACCCGCGCCCGTTCATCGCGGTCGCACAATGGTTGTCGGAACGCGGTTTCGGCGCGCCGAGGATCCATGCAATCGATGAAGCGCGCGGCCTGGTGCTGATCGAGGACTTTGGCAACGATCGCATGCGGGAAGCAATCGATGCTGATCCCGAAGCCGCCTTGGGGCTTTATGCCAATGCCGTCGATGTTCTGGTCGCCCTGCGCGATCACCCGGCCGGCGCCTGGCGCCCATATAATCGAGCCGAGCTGCAGCGCGAGGCCGGGCTGCTGGTGGAATGGTATTGCCCCGCCCTCGGCCTTGACGTCGACACGGCAGGCTATGTCACGGCGTGGGACGAGGTCCTGCAGCACGCGCGCTACGATCGCGCCGTTACGGTTCTTCGTGATTATCACGTCGAAAATTTGATGCTCGTCGGCGCGTCCCGGTCACTCGGGCTGCTTGACTTCCAGGATGCGCTCGCCGGGCATGCAGCCTATGACCTGGTTTCATTGTTGCAGGATGCGCGGCGCGACGTGGATCCTGCGCTCGAACGCGCGATGCTGGATCGCTACCTCGCGGCAACCGGAGAGGGCGAGGCGTTCATGCGCGCCTATCACGTGCTCGGCGCGCAGCGGAATGCCAAGATCATCGGCATTTTCACCCGATTGTGGAAGCGCGACGGCAAGGAACGCTATCCAAGCCTTTGCCCGCGCGTCTGGGCCTATTTGGAGCGCGATCTCGCCCGTCCGGAGCTAGCCCCGGTCGCGCGCTGGTTCGATGCCAACATCCCCGCCCAACTCCGTGGTGACCCTCTGCTGCTGAGCGTACAATGACGAAACCGCGTGTTTTGCGGCCGGAACTTCCGGCGCTTATGCCGCAGACGGCGATGGTGATGGCAGCCGGCCTCGGGAAGCGGATGCGACCCCTGACGGCCACCCGTCCGAAGCCGCTGATCCAGGTGGCGGGCAAGACGCTGCTCGATCACACGCTGGATCACCTTCGCACCGCCGGCGTGAAGCGCGCGGTGGTCAACGTCCACTATCTCGCCGATACGTTGGAAGGGCATCTTCGCGCTGTCGACGGGATCGACATCACGATTTCTGACGAGCGCGCGCAGCTGCTGGAAACAGGCGGCGGCCTGATGAAGGCAAAGCCTCTGCTCGGCAGTGAGCCCATCTTTGTCGTGAACAGCGACAATTACTGGCTAGATGGGCCAATCGATGCCTTGTCGCTGCTGGCGGCGCGGTGGAACGCGGCGGAGATGGACGTCCTGCTGCTGCTGGTTCCCCTTGCTCGCGCTCATTGCCATCGCGGGCAGGGTGATTTCCACATCGCCGCGGACGGACGAATTACCAGCCGACGCCGCTCCGGCCGGCTTGCGCCCTTTGTGTTCATCGGCGTGCAAATCCTGAACCCCGCCATTCTCGTCGATGCGCCGGAAGGGCCGTTCTCCACCATGCTGTTCTGGGAGCGTGCGATCGCGGCCGGTCGCGCTTACGGTGTCGTGCATCAAGGCTTGTGGGTTGATGTCGGCACGCCTGCTGCCGTCACCAGAGCGGAAGCCTTGCTGATCGATGGGTGAGCGCACTACACCCCGGCTTTTTACCATACCCGCGCACCGCGGGTTTGCGGATGCGCTGGCTGCCGGATTGATCCGGCGGTTCGGCGATGAGCCGCTCGGGCTGGCGCGCGGCTTGGTGCTTCTGCCGAACAATCGTGCGAAGCTCGCCGTCACCAACGCTTTCGTCCGCGCCAGCGGCGGTGCGCTGGTGCTGCCGCGCCTGGTTGCCATCGGGGCTGATGATCTTGGCGAGGCGATCGGCGCCGCGCTCGACCCGGCTGACGCGCCTGATCCGCCACCGCCAGCTATCGGATCGCTCGGCAGACGCATGATCCTGGCGCGACTGGTCAAGGAGGCAAAGCCGGCGCTGGACGCGACAGAGGCGGTGCGGCTGGCGGGAAATCTGGCGGCTACGCTTGACCAGCTTGTCGTGGAAGAGGTCGATCCGGCTCGCTTGGCCGCGCTGGATCTGGGCGACCTGACTGAGCATTGGCGGCAAGCGCTTGAACTGTTCCAGGTGGTGCTGGATAAATGGCCCGGCGAACTCGCCAGCATGGGCCGGATCGACGCGGCCGCCCGCAGAACGCTGTTGCTGCGGCGCCTGGCGGAACGATGGGGTAAGACGGCACCCACCGGCTTTGTCTGTGCCGCTGGCATCACGGATGCGGCGCCTGCCGTCGCCGCCCTGCTAGGCCGCGTCGCCATGCTCGACAACGGTCTGGTTGTCCTGGCGGGTCTCGACCGAGTGATGGATCAGGCGGAGTGGGACTCGCTTGGTCCGCATCAGCCCGATCCGATCACGGGGCGCACCCCGCGTGCGATCGAGGTGCACCCGCAGTTTCACCTGAAGCAGTTGCTATCGCGCATGGGTATGGCCCGCGACGATGTCGCGCCATGGCCGGATGGGAAGGATCATCAGGCGTCCGCCGCGCGAGGACGAACAATCGCCAATGCGCTTGCCCCGGCTGAATATACCGCGCGATGGACTGAGTTGCGACCTCAGCAGCGCCAGCTTGGGGGCGTCCGCGTCGCGGAGCTTGCCAGTCCTGCCGAGGAAGCGCAGGCGATAGCGCTGGCCTTGCGCCAAGCCGTGGAGGAGCCGGAGCGCACCGCCGCGCTGGTCACGCCGGACCGGGCCCTGGCGCGGCGCGTTTCGGCGCATTGCGCCCGCTGGGGCCTCGATGTGGATGACAGCGCAGGCCGTCCTCTCTCCATCACGCCACCGGGAACGTTGCTCACCGCCATCGTGGAGGCGGCGACTGACCGCTTCGCGCCGCTCGCGCTGCTGACGCTGCTCAAGCACCCGCTCGTGCGGGCGGGGGAGCAGCGCGGCGCGTGGCTCGAGCGCGTTCGCCGCCTTGACCGCAGCCTGCGGGGGCCGAGGCCCGCACCCGGGTTGGACGGGATCGAAGCGCATCTGGGGGATCGCGCGGGTGCCTGGTGGGCAGACGTACGTGCATTGCTGGATCCGCTTGCCAGCGCCTTCGCGGGCGGGGTCACGCAGCTTCCTGCCCTGATTGCCGCCCTGCGAGATGCAGCAACGTCGCTCGCGGGAGACGACGCGTGGCGTGGCCCGGCGGGCCGTGGGGCAGCCGACTTGCTGGCCGAACTGGAAGCCGACGCCGTCCTGGGCCCGCCCGACGTTGCGGTGCAGGAACTCGCGCCGATGTTGCGGCTGCTGATGGATGAGGTCGCCATCCGCCCGCCTCAGGGCGGGCACCCGCGCATCGCGATTTACGGCCTGATCGAGGCGCGCCTGCAATCTGCGGACCTGATGATTCTCGCAGGTCTGAATGAAGGTGTGTGGCCGGGAAGCGCCGCGCCAGATCCATGGCTCGCCCCGCGTATTCGCGTCGCCCTCGGTCTGCCTGGGCTGGAGCGGGCGATCGGCGTGGCCGCTCATGATTTCGGCCAGGGACTGGGCGCGCCCGAGGTGTTGATTACCCGGTCACGCCGGGATGCCCGCTCACCGGCGATCTCTTCACGACTATGGCTCCGCCTCGCCGCCATGGCGGGCGACGAGTTCGACCGAGCCCGCGATCGCAAGCTGGAAGGATGGAGCCGACTGATCGATGACGGCGGAAGGCCGCGACCGGTCGCGCGCCCGGCTCCAAATCCGGCCGCCGCGTTGCGCCCCAAGGCCATGTCCGTGACGCAAGTTGATCGTTTGAAGGCCGATCCGTTCGCCTTTTACGCTCAGCGCATCCTGCGGTTGGCGGCGCTTGATCCCGTCGATGCCGATCCGACGGCTGCCTGGCGCGGTACGGCCGTACATGGCGTGCTGGAGGCCTGGGCACGCGACGAGGACTGCCGCGTGGACGCGCTTCGACCGCTCGCGCTGTCAATGCTAGGCGATCCCGGCACGCATCCACTCGTCCGCGCGCTCTGGCAGCCAAGGCTGTTGGCGGCGGTCGAATGGATTGCCCAGCGCATGGCTGCGGAGCAGGACGCGGGCCGCAATGTGCTGGCGGCGGAGGGCAAAGGCGGGACCGTAATCGCCGGCATCGAGCTTTCTGGCCGCTTCGACCGGATCGACTCCATGCCGGATGGTACGTTGGCGATCGTGGACTACAAGACCGGGAAGGTGCCTTCCGCGGCGGCCGTGCGCGCGGGCTTTTCAATGCAGCTGGGGCTGCTGGGCGCCATCGCCGAGGCCGGCGGATTCGCGGGAATCAGTGGCCGAGCGGGCAGCTTCGAATATTGGTCGCTCGCCAGGAACCGCGAACGGTCGTTTGGCAGTGTCAGTACGCCGGTCGACCCGAACGGCAAGAGCGATCGCATTCCGACCGCCGAATTCGTGGACCGCGCTCGCGCCGTATTCGCGGAGGCGGCGGGACGCTGGCTGACCGGGGACGAGGCGTTCGTCGCCAAACTGCATCCCGAATATGCACCCTATGCGGAATATGATCAGCTGATGCGCCGAGACGAATGGTACGGCCGTGACAACTAAGGTCTTTTATAGTCTTCAGGGACCCCGGTGAACAGCTCCTCGGGGACACGCCCGCTTCCACCACTCCGGGGCGAGCAGCGTCGTGCCAGCGCGCCCGATGCCCATGTGTGGCTCTCCGCGTCTGCCGGCACCGGCAAAACACAGGTGCTGTCCGCGCGCGTCTTCCGCTTGCTGCTGCGGGGCGTCGATCCCTCAGCCATCCTCTGCCTCACGTTCACCAAGGCGGGCGCGGCAGAAATGGCGGCCCGCGTCAGCCAGCGGCTGGCCGCGTGGGTGCGGATGAAGGATCGAGACCTGTTCGCCGATCTGACGGCGCTCGGCGAAACAGGAGATCCCGAGCAGCGCGACCGTGCGCGGACGTTATTTGCCAAAGTACTGGACGCACCTGGCGGCGGTCTTCGTATTCAGACCATCCACGGTTTTTGTCAGGGGTTGCTTGCCGCCTTTCCAGCCGAGGCCGAACTCGTCCCGGGCTTTCGCCCGATCGAGGCGCGCGAGGAAGCCGTTCTGGCGCGCGCCACTCTGGCCGATCTTCTCGTCAGCGCGGAGGCGGAAGGCCGCACCGGGCCGTTGGAGGCGATCGGCAAGCTGAGCATCCGCTTGGGAGAGGCCGGTGCCGAGCGCTATTTGCACGACTGCGCCCGAGCCGCGCTTGCGCTGGAGGAGCTGCCCACGGGTATCCAGCCGTGGCTTCGCCGTGAGCTGGATCTTCCGTCTGGCGATGTGGAAGAACATATCCGGCACGCCTGCAGTGATGACGAGATAGATCTCACCGCGCTGGAAACCATTGGCGCGTTGAACAGAGCCTGGGGCGGAAAGAAGGGCAGCGCGCGAGCCGCGACAATCGCAACATGGCTTGGCGCAGGCGCGGAGGAGAGGGCAGCTGCGCTCGAAGAGCTGCATATGGTCTGGGCGAAAACCGATGGCGATCCCCGGTCGTTCGTGAAGGGACAGGCGCCGCCAGATCCCGATTATGCCGATCTTGCCATGCAGATGCACACGACGTGCGCAGAACTGCTCGGATTGCGCGTACGGGCGGCGTTCGCCGATCTGCTCGCCGAGGGGCTGACCGTTGGTCGGGACTACGCGAGGGCCTATGCGGCGGCAAAGCGGCGACGCGGGCTTGTTGATTTCGATGATCTGATTGCGGCCACCGTCCGGCTACTCGAAGTGCCAGGGATTGGCGATTGGGTCCGGTTCAAGCTGGACCAGACGACCGAACACGTCCTGATCGACGAAGCGCAAGACACTAACGTATCCCAGTGGCGCATCGTGCGCGCGCTGGTGGACGAATATTTCGTTGGCCGCGGTGTATACGCGCCCCCGGTGCGTACGCTGTTCACCGTGGGCGATCACAAACAGGCCATTTTCGGCTTTCAAGGGACCGATCCGGTCAACTTCCGAGCGGCAGAGACCTTTTTCGCGCGCAAGGCTGCCGATGTCGCTGGCGACGATCGGATGCCCGACGACGAACGCGGCTTGCCGTTCGAACAGCTGTCGCTCGTGTCATCGTTCCGCTCCACGCGGCCAGTTCTGGAGTTCGTGGACGCGGCGGTGGAAGGGCTGGGCTCTGGGGCACTCGGGCTCGACACCGACATGCCGCCCCATGCCAGCGAAGTTCCTGGGCCGGGCTGCGTTGAGCTGTGGCCGCCGATCGCAGCTGGTAGCGGCGAGGACGACCTTGGCGACGAGGAATGGATCGACGATGCGGTCCGCGCAAACGCCACCCGGATCGCGCGTCAGATCCGGACGTGGCTGGACAATGGCACCATGCTGGAAAGCAAAGGCCGCCCGATCCGCCCGGAAGACATCATGGTGCTGGTCAAGCGGCGGGGAGAGATCGCCCAATTGCTGGTGGCCCGCCTCTATGCCGAGGGTGTTCCCGTGGCGGGTGTGGACCGGCTGCGGTTGAATGCACCGCTCGCCGTGCAGGATCTGCTGTCCGCAATCCGCTTCGTTCTCCAGCCAGAGGATGACCTCAGCCTGGCGAACCTGCTGGTGTCTCCGCTGATCGGTTGGAGCCAGGACGAGCTGCTCGACCGCGCCGTTCCGCGTGCCGGCAGCTTGTGGCGTCATCTTTCAGAGCACCATCGCGCGCTCCTGCAACCGCTCGACGCGATGCTCGCCCGTGCGGACTTCACGACTCCACACCGCTTTCTGGAGGAAATACTTTCGGGCCCTCTCCATGGTCGTCGACGGCTGCTTGCTCGCTTGGGGGAGGAAGCACGCGACCCCATCGAGGAACTCCTCAGCGCGGCACTCGATTTCGAGACAACGGCAACCCCTTCGCTGCAGCGCTTCCTCGACTGGTTCGATCGCGGCGAAGTGGAGGTGAAGCGCGAGGCGGAGGGTGCCCTGAGCGCCGTGAGGGTGATGACCGCACATGGTGCCAAGGGCCTCCAGGCCCCGGTCGTGATCTTGGCCGACGCGACCGCAGATCCAGACGCGACCCGCGGCGGAACGTTGATGTGGACGCCCGAGGGGCTTACCCATCCTATCCCGGTGTTTCCGCCTCATCCGTCTGAACGCGCCGGCCCGATTGCCGATGTCGCGTCCGAGGCCGCCACCCGTGAGCGGCAGGAGCATTGGCGCTTGTTCTACGTCGCGGCGACGCGGGCGGAGGAGCGACTGGTTATCACGGGCTCGCTGAGCCCGAAATATCGTGCTGGCCCGCCGGAGCCGAGTTGGTACGCGGCTGCGCAACGAGCCCTTGACCTGCTGGCGGTGCCTGCGGGCGAGGTACGGGCGTTCCACGGAACGACGCCGGGCCAGCCCGTGGCGCCGAAAACTGCTGACACTGCGAGCCCGCAGGAGCAGGATCCTCTGCCAGATTGGGCGCACCTGCCTGCCCCGCCGGAGGCACGTCCTCCTCGCCCGCTGGCGCCGTCTGCGATCGGGCAGGACAAGGTCTCGGACCCGCCGCCTACGCCCGAGATGCGTGCGGCGGCAGAGCGCGGACGGTTGATCCACGGACTGTTCGAGCGTTTGCCCGCGGTCGCGGCAGAAGACCGCCGGGTGGCAGCGGATCGCTGGCTGGCGCAGGTCGGGCAAGTGACTGACGCAGCGGAGCGCGCCCGCCTGACCGAAACTGTCTGCGGCATCCTAGCCAACCCACACACCGCCTCGCTCTTCGGCCCGGGATCACTGGGTGAGGTCCCGATCAGCGCGGTCGTTGAAGGTGGCCTGGTCATCGCAGGTACGGTCGATCGACTGCTGGTGACGCCTGAGCGCGTGCAGGTGGTCGATTTCAAGACGGGTCGGTTCGCGCCCGGGGGGCTGGATGCCGTTCCGGTCTATCATCTTCGGCAGATGGCCGCCTACGTAGCGGCTCTCTCGATCATCTTTCCGGACCGCCCGGTGGAGGCCTCACTGCTTTACACGTCGGCACCCGTGCTGATCCCGCTGCCTGCGGATCTGCTGGCCGCGCACAAGCCCGGCTTGACCGCCCCGGAGCAAAGCTTGGCCGCTGGTCGTTGAGTGTCTCGTTCCGCGGACCTAGATTGTGCGCAAAGGAGATTGTTGAAATGGCCACCAAGCAGATCACGGACGAAAGCTTCCACGCGGACGTCATCCAGTCGGACAAGCCAGTCCTGGTGGATTTCTGGGCGGAATGGTGCGGTCCCTGCAAGATGATCGGGCCGAGCCTTGAGGAGATCTCGGAGGAGCTTGGCGAGCAGGTCACCATCGCGAAGATCAACATCGACGAGAATCCGGATGCTCCGGGTCGTTACGGCGTTCGCGGGATCCCGACCATGATCCTGTTCAAGGGCGGCAATCCGGCTGCCACCAAGGTCGGTGCCGAGCCGAAGGGGCGGATTAAGGCCTGGCTCGAGGGCGCGCTCGCCTGAGGTCTGGTGACCGTTGATTGATTAAGACACGGGCCCGGTCAGCCATTGACCGGGCCCGTTTCGCATTTGGTCAGCGCGCTTTAGCCTGTCGCGAGATCGCGCGACAACTCAGCTGCGATAATCGGCGTTGATGGAAATGTAGCCGTGCGTCAGATCGCACGTCCACACCGTCGCGCGTCCTTCTCCCAGTCCGAGGTCAACGCCGATCTCGATCTCCTGACTTTGCAGGTGCGCCGCCACCGGCGCTTCATCATAGTCCGCGACGGCGAGTCCCTGAACCGCGACCTGCGTTTCCCCGAAGCGGATCGACAGTTTATCGCGCTCGGCCGGCTCTCCCGCTTTACCAACGGCCATCACGACGCGCCCCCAATTGGCGTCCTCACCCGCAATCGCCGTTTTCACCAGTGGCGAGTTGGCAATCGACATGGCGATACGATGCGCCGATCGGTCGCTTTCCGCGCCTTCGACGCTGATCTCGATAAGCTTTGTCGCTCCTTCGCCGTCTCGCACGACGAGCTGCGCCAGCTGGTGGCACAGATCAGCCAGTGCCGCCCGAAACGCATCGGCACCCGCACTGTCGTCGCTCGCCAGGGGCGTGTTGCCGGCCTTGCCAGTCGCAAAAGCGAGAACGGTGTCGCTCGTGGACGTGTCGCCGTCGACGGTAATACATGAAAAGGTGCGATCACTCGCCGCGCTCAGCGCCGCCTGAAGGAAGGGCGCCTCTACCGCGACATCGGTAAAGATGAACCCGAGCATCGTCGCCATATCCGGCGCGATCATGCCTGACCCCTTGATCACGCCAACAAGGGTGATGTCGCGCCCATCGACCAACGCTTTGGTGACCGCGCCCTTCGGATAGGTGTCGGTCGTTCCGATAGCTTCAGCAATCTGGCGCCAGTTGGTGGGTGCGGCACCGAAGGCGGCATCAAGCCCGGCCTCTGCCTTGTCTACCGGCAGAGGCACGCCGATCACGCCGGTCGAAGCAACGAACACATCGGATGGCTGGCAATTCAGGTGGGCGGCCGAACGGGCGGCGATCGCTTCGACGGCGGCGCGTCCGCGGTTACCGGTAAATGCATTGGAGTTGCCGGCATTGACCACCAACGCCCTCGCTTGCCCCAGCACCAGCGTCTTGCGGCACCATTCCACTTCGGGCGAGGGGCATTTCGATTGGGTCAGCACGCCCGCGACGGTGGTGCCGGCGTCAAGCGTGACGAAACTCAGGTCGCAACGGTCCCACTCCTTGTATCGAGCGCGCGCCACGCGCGGCGTGGCTCCTGCAATGACCGGCAGCTCGGGAAAGGGCAGGGCAAGCGGGGAGATGGCGGTAGACATGCCAGCCGCCATGCCGCGCGTGAGGCGATTTGTCACGCGATGCGGCTCTGGTCAGCTATGCTACCGCTGTTCTATGAACCTCTCTATCTTTCATGTCTCTTTCAGAAAGATGTGCTGCGGAGGGATTTACGATTGGCACCAGGATCGTTCGCTATTGCTTCGTTGTTGCTTCTTGCAAGTGAAGCCCCCAGCGGGGGCGCGGCTACGACGCCGCCAAAATTAATCTCGGGTGAAATTACACCGGACGACTATCCCGCCAACGCCCACGGAGTATCCGGAACAACTATAGTCAGTATTTCCGTGGACGAGACCGGTGCCGTAGTCGATTGCAAGATTGTGGCGCCTAGTGGATCGACTGCCCTAGATGATCATTCCTGTTCGCTGATCCGGCAACGCATGCGCTATGAGCCCGCCAGATCGGCTGATGGCAAACCAGTGATCTCTTCGATTACCCGTCGGGTTTTGTGGAAAGGATCGTCACGGCCTGTCGGACTTGCGTTGCTGCAGCCAGTCTGGGTCGAGATCGAGTTGATTGTTGCTCCTGACGGTCTGCCCCGCTCCTGCAAGGTCGTAAAATTCGAGAACACGACAGGAGAGTCACCGTCTGTGGCTTGTCCGTGGGCTATACAGGGAATGAGATTTCCCCCGATTGCGGGAACCAAAGACCGCTTGGTCAGGTACCGTAACTCGGTCCAGATCAGTGAAGTGCCGTAGCTTTGTGGAACGTCTGCGGCATGCCTGAAAGCCAGTTACGCCGATCCCAGATGGTTTTGGGTTGGCCGCGCGGGTCTGTCATCCTATGTCCGGCGCAATGAACCTCCTGCTCCTCCTTTCCGCGCTGCTATCGGCGCTGACCGGCGTCGGCGGGAGCGTGCGCGCGCAGGGCCGCGCCCAGGCGGTTGCCCAAGGTGCAATTGCCGCTGCGAGTGTCGCAACCGCGCCCCGCGTCGCGGCTCTACGGCCGAAGGCTGCTGTGAGCTCACTGGTTCAAGCTGCAGCAGCCGATGTCGAGGTCACATTTTCGCTGATGCGGAGTGAGCCGGCGTTTGCCACCCGCCGGCGGGAATAGGTTTCGCCCGACCGACCCTGTCGGAACAGCACCGCTTTCTCTGGCGCGCGGCCGCTTCGCTGCCGCGCCGCATCGATATCAGGATTTCCCCCATGTTCGGCAACATCGCCAAGTCGCTCTTCGGCTCGTCCAACGATCGCTACGTCCGCTCGCTCAATCCCGTCCTCGCCAAGATCGCCTCTTTTGAGCCGTCTCTGCAGGCGATGGACGACGCCACCCTCGCCAACCAGACGGTGCTTTTCCGTGAGCGTCTGGCCAATGGCGAGAAGCTGGATGCGCTTCTTCCCGAAGCGTTCGCCTCCGTCCGCGAGGCCGCGAAGCGCGTGCTTGGGCAGCGACACTACGACGTTCAGATGATCGGCGGCATCGTGCTTCATCGCGGCGAAATCGCCGAGATGCGCACCGGTGAGGGCAAGACGCTGGTGGCGACCCTCGCGACCTATCTCAATGCGCTTCCGGGCGATGGTGTGCACGTCATCACCGTGAACGACTATCTGGCCGCGCGCGACGCAGACTGGATGGGCCGGGTGTATCGCTTTCTTGGCCTTACCGTTGGCGTGATCGTCCCGAACCTCAGCGACGAACAGCGTCGCCAGGCCTATGCAGCGGACATCACCTACGGCACGAATAACGAGTTCGGGTTCGACTATCTGCGCGACAATATGAAGTACGACCGTGCGTCGATGGTGCAGCGCCCGTTCGCGATGGCGATCGTCGATGAGGTCGATTCGGTGCTGATCGACGAGGCGCGGACGCCGCTGATCATCTCCGGGCCAACCGACGACAAGAGCGATCTCTACATGAAGGTCGATGCGGTGGTGAAGCAGATCACCCCCGACGATTACGAGAAGGACGAGAAGCAGAAGACCATCGTCCTGACGGAAGAAGGAACGGAGCGGATCGAGCGCCTGCTCGAAGCCGCCGGTCTCCTCGAAGGCGCAAACCTCTACGATTTCGAGAACACCCAGGTGGTGCACCACCTGAACCAGGCGCTGCGGGCGAACGTGATGTTCAAGCGTGACACCGACTATATCGTGAAGGATGGCAAGGTTGTCATCATCGACGAGTTCACCGGCCGTATGATGGACGGCCGGCGCTGGTCGGATGGCCTCCACCAAGCCGTCGAGGCGAAGGAAGGGGTGCAGATCGAGCCCGAGAACCAGACCATGGCTTCGATCACCTTCCAAAATTATTTCCGTATGTACCCGAAGCTTGCTGGCATGACCGGCACCGCCGCCACCGAAGCGGCGGAGTTCTTCGACATCTACAAGATGAACGTTGTCACCATTCCCACGAACAATCCCATTCGGCGGATCGACGAGGAGGATGAGTTCTACAAGGACACGCACGACAAGTTCCGTGCAATCGCCAAGCGGATCCGTGAACATGCCGAGAAGGGGCAGCCGGTGCTCGTCGGCACCGTGTCGATCGAGAAGTCGGAACTGCTCAGCGATTTCCTGCGGCAGGAGGGTGTCGACCATTCGGTGCTGAATGCTCGCTATCACGAGCAGGAAGCGCATATCGTGGCGCAGGCGGGTCGCCTGGGTGCGGTGACCATCGCCACCAACATGGCCGGCCGCGGTACCGACATTCAGCTCGGCGGCAATCTGGAATTCCGCGTCGAGGACGAACTGGCGGGCATGCCCGAGGGACCGGAGCGCGTCGCGGCGGTTGAACAGATCAAGGCGGAGATCGCGGCGGAAAAGGCCCGAGTGCTCGAGGCAGGCGGCCTCTTCGTGCTAGGTACCGAACGGCACGAAAGCCGGCGCATCGACAATCAGCTGCGCGGCCGTTCCGGCCGTCAGGGCGACCCTGGGCTCAGCCGCTTCTACCTCAGCCTGGACGACGATCTGCTGCGCATCTTTGGTCCGGATACGCTGTTCGCGCGCATGATGCGCAACAACATCGAGGATGGTGAGGCGATCGGCAGCAAGTGGCTGACCAAGGCGATCGAGACCGCGCAGAAGAAGGTTGAGGCGCGCAACTACGACATCCGTAAGCAGGTCGTCGAATATGATGACGTGATGAACGATCAGCGGAAGGTCATTTACGAGCAGCGCGCCGACATCATGGACGCTGACACCGTAGGCGACGTGGTGGAGGACATGCGAGCCGAGACCGTCAACACGATTGTCGGCGAGGCTTGCCCGGTCGGCTCCTATCCGGAGCAATGGGACGTCGAGGGAATGAAGGCGCGTCTCGCCGATGTGCTCAACGTGCAGCCCGCGATCGACGATTGGCTGAAGGAAGACGCCATTGACCCGGAGATGGTGACGGAGCGCGTGCGCGTCGAAGCCGACACCATGGTAGCCGCCAAGGCGGCCGAACTGGAGCCGGAGACCTGGACGCAGGTCGAAAAGTCCATTCTGCTCCAGAACCTGGATCATCACTGGAAGGAGCATCTGGCCACGCTCGATGCGTTGCGGCAGGTGGTTCACCTGCGTGCTTATGCTCAGAAGACGCCGATCAACGAATATAAGCAGGAGGCCTTCGCGCTCTTCCAACGCATGCTCGATAACATCCGGGAGGATGTGACGAAGACGATCGCGTTTGCACAATTCCAGCTGCAGGCGCCGCCGCCGCTTCCCGATCTGCCGGACTTTATCACCACCCACTTTGACCCGTTCTCAGGTGAGGATAATTCCGCCGATGTCGATGGCGGCACGCTTGGCCTCATTCAGACCCAGGTTCCGCCGATGCAGATCCCGCAGCCGTCGGCCGCGGAACTTGGGGAGGATCCGGAGAACTGGCGCGGTCAGGTGAGCCGTAACTCTCCGTGCCCATGCGGTTCAGGGCGCAAGTACAAGCATTGCCACGGCGCCGTCTGATCGAACGGGCAGGGCGGCGCGCCGGTGGCTGATCATGCCGGCGCGACGATCTTCATGATAAGTAGCGGCTGTTTCCCGCAACGCACTGAACTGAGTACGAAAAACCCTCGCCGAGCTGGCGAGGGCTTCTCCTTAAATGCGCAGATCAGCGGCGGCGTTGCTGTTCCGGCAGGATTATCGTGGGGCCAAGCCGCTCCACCACATCGCGGGCGTTGAAAGCGCGAACCTCGCCAGCGGGCGGGGCGCCCTTGCCCATCAGGATCTCGGCAGAGGCTTCGTAGCGATCCACGGTTCGAACATCGAAGTCGTTGAAGCCGCCGCCCCATGGGCCCCAGCCGCCCCAGCCGCCCCAAGGCCGGCCGTAGAAGCGCCACGACGGGCCCCAATATCCGCCCCAGCCGCCATAGCCCCAGCCTGGGCCAAATCCGGCGCCGGGGGTGGAATAGGTCCGTGCCTGGCGGTCGGTCTGCCGATCGACAGTCACGAAATAGTCGAAACCGTTCTGAAGCGTCAGCTCTGCGGCGCGGAACAGCAGGTAGCGTTCCACCGTGTCGCGATCAGTGACGGTGTTGCCCGCAAAGTTCACGAGGAAGCGATTGGCTTCAACTTGGCGCTCGCTGAAACCCGTACGGTAGAAACCCGATCCGGTTGCGGGACGATACGGCGTTTCCGTCGCGCACCCCGCCACCAGCAATGCACCAGAAACGGCCGTGGCCATCAGCAGGCTGCGGCCGGTACGCAAAATTCTCATTATGACGTCTCCGAGATCCGCCGGAACGGCGGAGTAGATCGCTTTTAGCTGTTGGTGACGGAACGTCCGATGAACGGATTGGCTCCGAAATCTACCGCTCCGTCGCTCGCGCTACGAGCCGGAGCCGCTACAGCGCTCGCCGGCCACTGCATCTCGCAAATAGGTCTGCAGGACCGCCTCGTTGATGACGTCCCAGCGGTAGGTTGAGGCCTTCGCATTCCCTGCTCGGCCGATCTTCTTCCGCCGCTCCGGATCCACGATCAGCGTCGTCAGCGCGTCCGCATAGCCGGCGATATCCCGAGGTTCGACAAGGAAGCCCGTGACTTCATCATCCACCAGCCCGACCGCGCCGGATGCCCTGGCTGCGACAACCGGCACGCCCGCCGCCATCGCCTCCAGGGTCACGTTTCCGAAAGTCTCGGTGACGCTCGGATTGAAGAATATGTCCATGGAAGCAACGGCGCGGCCAAGCTCGTCGCCGGTCTGAAAGCCAGCGAAGGCCGCGTCCGGAACCTGCGCCGCAAACCAGTCCCGCGCTGGCCCTTCACCGATGACGAGAACGCGGTGCGAGACGTTGCGCCGCTTCAGCTCGGCCGCCACCGCGGCAAAGACGTCGAGCCCCTTCTCCTTCACCAGCCTGCCAAGAAAACCGATCGCCACCTCATGATCGGCGATGCCCAGCTGTCGCCGCCACGCAAGATCGCGGCGCCCTGGCGAGAAGCGGTCGTGGTTGACGCCGCGAGACCAGACGGTTGTCGGCGTTTGCACCCCCCAGTCGTGCAGGATCTCACCGATCAGCGGCCCTGGGACCAGTACCCGATCGACACGGTCGTAGAAGCGGGCAAGCATGCGTTCAAAAAGAGGCTCGATGAACGCCATCCCGTAATAACGGGGGTATGTTTCGAAGCGCGTGTGAAGCGACGCCACACGGGCGATGCTATGGCGCCGTGCGTAGCTGACAGCACGATGACCGAGAATATCCGGCGCCGATACGTGGATCAGGTTCGGTGCGAACGTTGCCAAGTCGCGGCGCACCTTTGCGGGCAGGCCGCGCGCCAGCCGATATTCTCCGCGTTCGCCCGGCAGCGGTATGGCGGGAACGTCAACAAGGTCGCCAGTGGCCGGAAAAGCCGGCTGCGACACCGTTGGCGAATAGACCCGCACGTGCACGCCGCGGCTGAGAAGGTGACCGACCAGCAGATTGAGCGCCTGATTCGCGCCGTCTCGCGTGTAATTATAGTTGCCGCTGAATAATGCGACACGAAGGTCCGACGGCTGCATGATCGTGGCCGAGTAACAATCGATTGCGGCGATCGCTAGGCAGATCGTCCATTAGATTCTTCGCGCGCAGCAATCTCGCTCTGGCGCGGCACGCGCCGGATGCGCGGCTCGCGGCTAAGCTTCGATTGCTGACGGATCGTCTGGCGAAGCTCGTCGCGCTTTTCATGGATGGAGGCGATGACCGGACCCATAGCGACGCCGAGATCGACCAGCACCGCCTCCGAAAGCTGCAGTGAACTCTCCAGCGTCTCCGGCACGGCGTCAGTCACCCCGGCGCGGTAGAGCTCTGCCGCATGCGCTGCATCGCGGGCGCGCGCGATGATCGGCAGGTCGGGTGCGAGCGCCCGTACACGGCGGGCAAGTCGCACGGTAAGCACGGGGTCGTCCATCGTCAGCACCAGTGCCCGCGCCGCCGGAAGGTTCAGCCTGTCCACCAGTTGCGGACGGATCACATCGCCATAAATCACCGATCGTCCGCTTAGCCGTGCCGTCTTCACGACGTCGATGTCGGCCTCCACCGCCACATAGGGCTGCTGGTGCACGTCCAGCAGTTCTGCGACCATCCGGCTAACCCGCCCAAAACCAATGATCACGGTGTGTTTCCCGTCGTCGGGCGGTCCGGCCGAGACGTCGTCTCCGCCCTCGATTCGCTTGGAAATAGCGCTGCCCGTTTTGGCAAGAACCGGCGTGATGGTCAGCCCGATCGCGGTGACGGTCTGCCAGAATGCCGCCGTGGATGCCTGGATGAGCTGGGCCTGAGCGGCCGTGGCGAGCACGATCAGCGTGGTTTCCGACGGGCTGCCCATAAGCAGGCCTGTTTCCGCGGCTACGCCACGGCGGGCATTGGCGATGCGCAGGAAAAGGTACGTGACCACCGTCTTCACCGCGACCACGCCCGCTACGGCGAGCAGCAGGTCCGTCCAGTTCTTCGCGATCAACCTGAGGTCGAGGCTCATACCGACGCTGATCAGAAAAACGCCCAGCGCGAGGCCCTTGAAGGGCGCAGTGATCACCTCGACTTCGGTGTGATACTCGGTTTCAGCGATCAACAGTCCGGCAAGAAGCGCACCGACGATCGGCGACAGGCCGGCGGCCGTGGTCGCAACGCTCGCCACGATGACGACCAGCAGCGAAGCGGCAAGAAACAGCTCGGGGCTCTTCGTTCGGGCGGCCTGAGCGAACAACCTCGGCAGGACCATGCGACCGCCGATGTAGATCGCCACCACTGTGATCCCGCCGCGCAAGGCCACCATGCCGATGTTGCCGAACCCGCCATCCCCCGCTGAGGGCGCCAGCGCGCCGAGAGCAAAGATGATGGGCACCAGCGCGAGGTCTTCGAACAAGAGCATGGCGAAGGCGCCCCGGCCTACCGCGCTAGTTGTGCCCACGAGTGGAAGCACCAAGGCAGTGGATGAGAGCGCCAATGCGAGACCGAGCCCGATCGCACCCGGCCAGCCCTGACCCAGCAGGTGCAGCGCCGTGCCGATCAGCAATGCCGAGCCCAGCAACTCCGCCGGCCCGATGCCGAACACCAGTCGGCGCATCGCCCACAAGCGCCGGAACGACAGCTCAAGCCCGATGGAGAAGAGCAGCAGAACGATGCCGAACTCTGCAAAGGGTTCGATCGACTCCGGGTTCGAGATGGTCAGGTAATAGAGCCACGGCGCGCGTTCCACCTGGCTGCCAAGGCCCGCAGGACCGACAAGCAGGCCGACGAGGATGAAGCCGATTACCGGGCTGATGCGGAAACGGGCAAAGGCGGGAATGACGAGGCCGGCAGCGCCGAGGATCACTAGTGCATCAGAAAATTGCGGATTCTCAAGACCAATCGCCATTCAGTTCCCTTGCCCCGATCCAACCCGATTGTCAGCAACGCTTGTCGTTCGGCCGGTCCTTTGTTCCTCACGATACCACCCGACCAGCGCTGTCACGACGATTGCCGCGACGATCATCAGATAATACGAGAGATAACCGCCACCTCCGCGATTCCAGGCGACTCCGAAAACATAGGTCACCACGACGCCTGCGGCGAAACAGTCCAGACTGTGGCGGCCGATCGTGCCCAGAACCCTCATCGGCGCCGCACGAAGGAGCGGACCGGCCGCTGCGAGGAGTGCAGCATAGAGCATCAGCACGAGGATGGCGTGCCCCAGCCGAAGAACATGCAGGCCGTAACGCGGCATCAGCCAGGCCGGCAGCGCATATTCGGTTACCTTCGCTGCCGCTGCGATCAGAAAGATGGACACGAATGCGATCAGCGGGGCGCGTTTGCGCTCTAACCAAAAGAACAGGCCGACGTGGACCTTTCTCGCGCCAAGCGCCATGGGCACGAAGAACAATATCTGCCAGCTCAGCAGCTTCAGAATGCCATCGTCCGTCGCTGTTGGGGATGCAGAGACGTGAGCGATCGTGAAGATCTGCGCGGCGACATATAGCGCAATGGACACGGCGATCATGGCAGTGGGCGATCGTCGGTGGATGGCGATCGCCACCGGCGCACTTAGCATCAAGGTCACGTAGAGAAGCAGAATGTCGAGCAGCCGCGGCGCGGCCTGAAGCGTTGCCATGCGGAAGATCACCTTGCCGGGATGATCGGCAAGCTCGCTCAAGCGCCAGAAAACCAGCTCGGCCGGGCTCATGACGAGCACAAGCGGGGCGATCACGGCGAGCAGCGCGAGATTATAGACCCACAAGGTTGCCGCACGACGCAGCACGGCGCGGGCAGGGCTAGGTCGTGCGAGATAAACCAGCCCAACCATATAGCCCGACAGAATGACGAATAGTTCCGCGGCGGTGGAATAGCCGTAGCGAGTGGGTGTCGGAACGAGCCATGTCGTGATCCCGCCAGCCTCGGCGATCTGGCTCAGGTGGTTCACGACGATGGTAACGAGCGCGCATCCGCGAAGGATGTCGATGCGCGGCTCGCGGGCAATGGTCGGTCCCGGCGCGATGCCGGGACCTCCGTTGTTTGACGAGACCGAGCTTATGCCCAGCTCGCCATCTTGTTCTCGAGATTGACGCGAACCGCTTCGAAGAACTGCTCGGTCGTCATCCACTTCTGGTCCGGCCCGATCAGGATCGCGAGATCCTTGGTCATGTCGCCGTTTTCGACCGTCTCGATGCAGACCTGCTCCAGTGTTTCGGCGAAGCGCGTCACGTCGGGCGTGCCGTCGAACTTGCCGCGGAACTTGAGGCCACCGGTCCAGGCGAAGATCGACGCGATCGGATTTGTCGACGTCGCCTTGCCCTGCTGGTGCTGGCGATAGTGGCGCGTAACGGTGCCGTGCGCCGCTTCCGCCTCGATCGTCTTGCCATCGGGCGTCATCAGCACGGAGGTCATGAGACCCAGCGAACCAAAGCCCTGCGCGACCTGGTCGGACTGCACGTCGCCGTCATAGTTCTTGCAGGCCCAGACGAACTCGCCGTTCCACTTCAGCGCCGATGCGACCATGTCGTCGATCAGGCGGTGCTCGTAAACGATGCCCAGTTCCTTGAACTTCTCGACGAACTCGGCCTCGTACACCTCGGCAAAGATGTCCTTAAAGCGGCCGTCATAGGCCTTCAGGATCGTGTTCTTGGTCGAGAGGTACACCGGCCAGTTGCGGTTGATTCCATAGTTCAGCGAGGCGCGCGCGAAATCGCGGATCGACTCGTCCAGGTTGTACATGCCCATCGCGACGCCGGCGCCCGGGAAATCGAACACCTCATGCTCGATCTCCTGACCGTCTTCGCCCGTCCACTTCATGGTCAGCTTGCCGGCGCCCGGCACCTTGAAGTCGGTCGCGCGATACTGGTCGCCGAACGCGTGACGGCCGACGACGATCGGGTGCGTCCAGCCCGGAATCAGGCGGGGAACGTTCTTGATCACGATCGGCTCGCGGAACACGACGCCGCCCAGGATGTTGCGGATCGTGCCGTTGGGCGACTTCCACATCTTCTTGAGGCCGAATTCCTCGACGCGCGCTTCGTCAGGGGTGATCGTCGCGCACTTCACGCCCACGCCATACTTCTGGATGGCCTTGGCGCTGTCGGTCGTCACCTTGTCGTCGGTGTTGTCGCGATGCTCCATGCCGAGGTCGTAATAGTCGAGCTCGATATCGAGATACGGCTTGATCAGGCGCTCACGGATCCATTCCCAGATGATCCGCGTCATTTCGTCGCCGTCGATCTCCACGACGGGCGTTTTCACCTTGATCTTCGCCATTGTCCGTTTCCTTTAAGGGAGGGTCTGGCGCGGTCGATACGGGTAAGGGGGCGGGGGATCAACCATCGGTGCGCCTGCGTTGTGCGCATCGGCTCCCCCCGCTACACGAGGCCACATGCCTTCACTACCGAAACCCGAAGAACAGGGTCTGCCCGTCACCACCACCGTCAAGTGGCGCTTCCCCGCCGTTCATCCGGAGGGGCAGAAATTCACTGCCATCGCCTTCGGCATCACGCTGCTGATGACCATCGTCCACAACGTCTTCTTCTGGCCCTTGCTGGGAATCACCATCTGGGTCGCCGCCTTCTTTCGCGATCCGATCCGCACCACGCCGCGCGGGGAAGATCTGATCGTCTCTCCAGCCGACGGTCTGGTAACGATGATCGCCGAGGTGCCGGTCCCGCGCGAACTCGCAGCGGATCTGGGCGCCACCCATCTCACCCGCGTGTCGGTGTTCATGAGTGTGTTTGACGTTCACATCAACCGCTCGCCGATTGCAGGAACGATCCGGCAGGTCGTCTATATCTCGGGCAAGTTCCTCAATGCCGATCTCGATAAGGCGTCGGAGGAAAACGAGCGCCAGCATTTCGTTGTTGAAGGTCATGACGGCCGAAAGGTCGGCTTCACCCAGATTGCCGGTCTGGTGGCGCGGCGCATCATGGGGTTCGTGAAGGTCGGAGACATGGTCGCCGCCGGTCAGCGCGTGGGGCTGATCCGCTTCGGCAGCCGCGTCGACGTGTATCTTCCCGCCGGCTATGCGCCGCAGGTTGCCCTCGGTCAGCGCGCGATCGCTGGCGAAACGGTCCTGGCACGCGCCGGAGCCGTTCCGGCCACGGGCGTCGCTCAGTGAGGCGCCCGATCCGTCCGCGACGGGGGCTTCCGCTCCGCGCGGTCGCTCCCAACGCGATCACGGCGCTCGCGCTTTGCTCCGGCCTCAGCGGCGTGCAGTTCGCCGTCAAGGCGCGCATGATGGAAAACGATCTGCCTTTACTGCGCGGGGCAGAGCTTGCCACCTTGGCGGATCGGGTCGCCACTCACTGGCAGCTTGCAGTCGCCTTCGTCCTCATCGCTGGGCTGCTCGACGGGATTGACGGCCGCATCGCGCGGCTGCTGCATGGGGAAAGCCGCTTCGGGGCCGAGCTGGACTCGCTGGCGGACGCCATTTCCTTCGGGGTCTCGCCTGCCTTGATCCTGTACCTTTGGTCGCTGTCATCGCTGCCACGGTTCGGATGGATGGCGGCCCTGATGCTGGCGGTGTTCGCGGCGCTGCGCCTTGCCCGATTCAACGCTAACATTGATGCCGACGATCAGCCGCACAAGTCCGCCGGCTTCCTCACCGGCGTCCCGGCGCCGGCTGGCGCGGGGCTTGCCCTGCTTCCGATGTTCCTGTGGTTCTGGACCGAGGAGCCGGTGCTCCGCTCGCCCTATATCGTGGCGCCTTGGACGGTGCTCGCCGCCTTGCTGATGGTGTCCAGCCTCGCGACCTGGTCATGGGCTTCACTACGCTTGCGCCGCAACATCCGCTTTGAAGCGCTGGCGCTGGTCGTGATCGTTGCCGCTGCTGCCGTGACTGCGCCCTGGCATACGGTTAGCGTGCTGGGGATCGCCTATCTGCTGGCGCTGCCGTTCAGCATCGCCAGCTACGCGCGGGTCAAGCGGCTGCGCGCGGCCGGTATGCAGGCGCCGGTCGTGCCTGCGCCGCCCACCGCCTGACGGCGATTCGCTGTTCGGCCCGAACCAACGCTGCGAGAGGCTGGCGATCGGCGGCCGGTCGTTTGCACAAGGCGTCGATGATCCGGTCAACGCGCGGCCCAATCGTGGTCGCAAGAGCATAGGCTGAAGCTGCGAACGCACCGGCAAAAACTGCGAAACTCACAATCGCCATCATGATATGCCTCCATGGCACTTGCGAACCATTACGCGCAAACCGCTGAAAACGCCCGTCGTTCCAACTCCGCCATCTACGTGGCGGTATTTGCTGGAGAAAACAGGCTTAACCAGGTGTTTGTTCGACCGGTTCCCCTTCTGTTCCGACGCTTGTTCCATGTATGTTCGCGCGGGTCAAGAGGGCAGGTTGCGCTTGCCCGGCTTGAGGCATTCCTGTAAGGGCGCGGGCCTCAACTCCGCATGGGAAGTATAAACCACCGGTGCGCTGGCCTTTCAGGCTCGCGCCATCCGCTTCCCAGAGGCCTAACCGGAAGGAATAAAGACTATGGCGGCTCCTGTCGTCACGATGCAGCAGCTTATCGAAACCGGCGCGCACTTCGGCCACCAGACCCACCGCTGGAACCCGAAGATGAAGCCGTATCTCTTCGGCGAGCGCAACGGTGTCCACATCATCGACCTGTCGCAGACCGTTCCGCTCTTTGCGCGCGCGCTCGAGTTCATCAGCTCCACTGTCGCCTCGGGCGGCAAGGTGCTGTTCGTCGGCACCAAGCGTCAGGCGCAGGAGCCGGTCGCTGATGCGGCGCGTCGTGCGGGCCAGCACTTCGTCAACCATCGCTGGCTGGGCGGCATGCTCACCAACTGGAAGACGATCTCCAACTCGATCAAGCGCCTGAAGGCCCTGGAAGAGCAGCTGTCGGGCAACACCGCCGGCCTCACCAAGAAGGAAGTTCTCCAGCTGACACGCGAGCGCGACAAGCTCGAGATGAGCCTGGGCGGCATCCGCGACATGGGCGGCATTCCCGACATCATGTTCGTGATCGACGCGAACAAGGAAGAGCTGGCGATCAAGGAAGCCAACACGCTCGGCATCCCGGTTGTGGCGATCCTCGACTCCAACGTTTCGCCGGACGGTATCGCGTTCCCGGTTCCCGCGAACGACGACGCCAGCCGCGCGATCTGGCTCTATTGCGAAGCCGTGGCGATTGCCGCGACCCGTGGTAATGCGGAGCAGCAGCGCCGCGGTGGTGTCGACTTCGGTGCAATGGCCGAGCCGCCTGCCGAGGAAGCGCTGGGCAGCGACCCGGTCGTCGCCGAGGCAGGTGCAGAGGAATCGCGCCAGATCGACGCGTAAGACTGCGGCTTCGACAAGCCAGTCACCTTATTCGTGCCGAGTTTGTCGAAGCACTGTCTCTTTCCTGCAATGACGCGGAGAGAAGGGCGGTACTTCGGTAGGCTCGGCACGCGCGGTTTTCATACGGGCTGATCCCACCTCACCGGATCCACAGGAAGGATTGTACGATGGCCGATATCACGGCAGCGATGGTCAAGGACCTGCGCGAGAAGAGCGGCGCAGGCATGATGGACTGCAAGAAGGCGCTGAACGAAACGGGCGGCGACATGGACGCCGCGCTCGACTGGCTGCGCACCAAGGGCCTTGCGGCCGCCGCCAAGAAGTCCAGCCGCACCGCGGCTGAGGGCCTGGTGGGCATCGCGACCAGCGGCACCAAGGGTGCGGCGGTCGAGGTGAACTCGGAAACCGACTTCGTCGCCAAGAACGATCAGTTTCAGCAGTTCGTCCGTGAGGTGACTCAGATCGCTCTTGCGACCGGCGGTGATGTCGACGCGCTGAAGGCTGAAGCGATGCCGTCGGGCACGACCGTCGAGGAAGTGCTGACCAAGAACATCGCCACCATCGGTGAAAATCAGTCGCTGCGTCGCTCAAAGCGTCTCGAAGTGTCGAAGGGCGCTGTCGTGGGCTATGTCCACAATCAGCAGGCGCCGGGTCTCGGCAAGATCGGCGTGCTCGTGGCACTCGAGAGCGAGGCTTCGGACGAGGTGCTTCAGGGTCTCGGCAAGCAGCTTGCCATGCACGTCGCAGCCGCCTTCCCCAAGGCGCTGAACGAGGAAGATCTGGACGAGGCCGAGATCGAGCGCGAGCGTGCCATTGCCGCCGAAAAGGCTGGTGAGAGCGGCAAGCCGGCCGATATCATCGCGAAGATGGTCGAAGGTTCGATCGCCAAGTACCGCAAGGAGCACGCGCTGGTCAGCCAGCTGTTCGTCATGGACGGCAAGACCCGGATCAGCGACGTCGTGGCAAAGGCTGGCAAGGATGCCGGTACGCCGATCGTGCTGAAGGACTATGTCCGCTTCCAGCTGGGCGAGGGGATCGAGAAGGAAGCGTCCGACTTCGCCGCTGAAGTTGCCGCGGCCTCCGGCGTTCCGCAGAACAAGCAGGCCGAACCGACGGCCTGATCTGATCGGGCGGCGCCAGCGTCGCTCTGAAATCGTCATCCCGGTCTCGCCGGAACTCTGGTCCAAGGTGGTCTTTGCACCGCCTTGATCTGGGGTGAAGGCACGAGGCCGGGATGATTTTTGTTTAACGGTCGGCGCTTGGACCTGACACCGCCCGCCACGTAGTGGTTGCGGCAGTTGAAGGGGTTCCCTAAGGTCCCGCCGCCCGACCTCAGCCGTATCGGATCCGATGACCAGCCCTCGTTACAAACGCATTCTCCTGAAGCTTTCGGGCGAAGTTCTGATGGGACCGGATGGCCTGGCCATCGATCCTGCCGTGACCGGGCGCGTCGCGGAGGAGATCGCGGACGTAAAGGCCCAGGGCTATGAGCTTTGTGTCGTCGTTGGTGGCGGCAACATTTTCCGTGGCCTCGCCGCTGCCGCCAAAGGCTTTGAGCGGGCGACTGCGGATTACATGGGCATGCTGGCGACCGTGATGAACGCGCTCGCCGTTCAAAACGCGCTGGAGCAGATTGGCGTCGATACCCGGGTCCAGTCGGCCATTCCGATGCAGTCGGTGTGTGAACCGTTCATCCGCCGCCGCGCCGTTCGCCATCTGGAGAAGGATCGGGTGGTGATCTTCGCGGCTGGAGTTGGCTCGCCCTTCTTCACGACGGACAGTGGCGCCGCCCTGCGTGCCGCCGAAATGAATTGCGATGCGCTGTTCAAGGGGACCAGCGTCGACGGCATCTATGACGCGGATCCCAAGAAAGTAGCCGGGGCGACCCGCTATGAAACGATTTCCTATGACACTGTGCTGTCAAAGAACCTCAAGGTTATGGATGCGAGTGCCGTGGCGCTATGCCGCGATTCGAACATCCCGATCGTCGTTTTCAACATCCGCGAACACGGCAATTTCGCTGACGTGCTTCGCGGTGAGGGCGTATCGACGGTCGTCATGAACGAACAGGAGATGATCGATGCCCGCGTATGACAAGGCGGATTTGGAGCGCCGTATGGCCGGAGCGGTGGAATCGCTGAAGAGCGATCTGGCTGGTCTTCGCACCGGCCGCGCGTCCACTGCGCTGCTCGATCCGGTAACGGTTGAAGTTTATGGCGCGCACATGCCGCTGAACCAGGTTGCGACGGTCTCCGCGCCCGAACCGCGAATGCTGTCGGTGCAGGTCTGGGACAAGAGCAACATCGGCCCCGTCGAAAAGGCGATCCGTTCCGCTGGTCTCGGGCTGAACCCGATCAACGACGGCCAAACGCTGCGCCTGCCCATTCCGGACCTCACGGAAGAGCGCCGCAAGGAGCTCGCGAAGCTCGCCGGCTCCTACGCCGAAAAGGCGAAGGTTGCCGTACGCAACGTGCGTCGAGACGGCATGGACAGCCTGAAGATCGACGAAAAGAAGGGCGTCTTCGGAGAGGACGATCGTAAGCGTCACGAAGTTGAGGTCCAGAAGCTGACCGACGCCACGATCGCGGACATCGACTTGGCCGCCAACGCTAAGGAAAAGGAAATCCTGGGCAAGTGAGCTCGGGAACTCCCGTTTCCTGCCTTTGCACGCTGCTAGCAGCGGGCGCCGCGCCATTCCTGTCGAGGAGCGTGCGATGAGCGGCGCGCCGGCCCTTCAGACGCGTGCGCTGAACCTGCCGCGCCATGTCGCCATCATCATGGACGGCAATGGCCGCTGGGCGAAGAAGCGGTTGCTGCCGCGTGCGGCCGGGCACAAGGCGGGCGTCGATGCGGTCCGTCGCGTCACGCGCCATGCTCGCGCGATCGGGATCGAGGCGCTGACGATCTACGCTTTCTCTTCGGAGAATTGGCGCCGCCCTGAAGAAGAGATCGGTGATCTGATGGGGTTGCTGCGGCTGTTCATCCGCAGCGACCTCGCGGAGCTCGTTCGAGAGAATGTGCGCCTGAAGATCATTGGCGATTATCGCCGTTTCCCCGGCGACGTGGTTGCCCTGATCGATGATGCCGTCGCACGCTGTTCGGCGAACACTGGGCCGATCCTGGCAATCGCGCTCAACTATGGCGCACAGGCGGAACTCGTCCGTGCCGTGCGCCGGCTGGCCGAACGGCTGCCCCCTGAACAGATCGATGCCGCGGCGATCGAGGGCGAACTCGAGACGCGGGACATGCCGCCGCTCGATCTTCTCATTCGCACGTCGGGCGAGCACCGCCTGTCGAACTTCCTTCTGTGGCAGGCAGCTTATGCCGAATTGCTGTTCGTCGATACGCTGTGGCCGGATTTCGGCGAGGCCGATCTGGACGAGGCAGTAGCGGCCTTTGGCACGCGCAATCGCCGGTTCGGAGGCTTGTGACGCCGCCTGACGCCAAGTTCCGCACGCCGTCCAACCTACGCCTGCGGATGATCGCCAGCGTGGCGATGATTGCAGTGGCCAGCGCCGCGCTCTGGTTTGGCGGCATTGCGTTCTGGCTTCTGGCCGTCGTCATCGCCTTGTTCATGATGGCGGAATGGTCGGACCTGCAGAAAGTCGCGCCGCGGGATAAGCGCATTGCGCAATATGGCTTGTCGGTGCCGCTGGCCGTCATGGCACCC
The DNA here is from genome assembly GCF_001557395.1 of Sphingomonas sp. CCH5-D11. Lineage (NCBI taxonomy): Bacteria > Pseudomonadati > Pseudomonadota > Alphaproteobacteria > Sphingomonadales > Sphingomonadaceae > Sphingomonas > Sphingomonas sp. CCH5-D11. The sequence continues at coordinate 39,969 of NZ_LSKH01000130.1, forward strand.
GCATCGCTGGTGCTCGAAGAGCACAACTTCTTCTCGCTGGGGCTGATCGCCGGCGCGGCCTTCTTTGTCGCGATCGTCACCGGCCGGTCGGCGTTGGGGAAGGGCGTGGTCTATTGCGGATTGCCCGTACTCGCGCTCGTCTTCCTGCGCCGGCAGGAAGAAGGCCTGCTCTTCGCCTTTTGGGCATTGGCGCTCGTCTGGGCGACCGACATCGGCGCGTTCTTCGCGGGACGGACAATCGGTGGTCCGAAGCTGGCGCCGAAGCTTTCGCCCAATAAGACCTGGGCCGGGCTGATCGGGGGCGTCGCGGCGGCAAGCGTGCTCGCGCTTCTGCTGCATGTCCGCTATGGTTTGCCGTGGCGCATGACGATTGGCACGCCGCTGTTGGCTGTTCTGGCCCAGGGCGGTGACCTGTATGAGAGTTGGTTGAAGCGGCAGGCTGGCGTGAAGGACTCGGGCAACATTCTCCCAGGCCACGGCGGCGTTCTGGATCGGCTGGACGGCGTTGTGCCGGTCGCGCCCGTCGCAGCCCTGCTCGTATTGGCGCCATATCTTTTCCGATGAAAACAGTAACGATACTTGGCGCGACCGGCTCGGTCGGTACATCGACGCTCGACCTTGTCGAACGCTCGCCCGAGGCATTTCGCGTCGTGGCGCTCACGGCAAATTGCGACGTGACACGGCTGGCCGCTGCTGCGCTGCGGACACGCGCGCAGCGGGCGGTCGTGGCGGACGAAAGCTGCCTGCCCGCATTGCGTGAGGCGCTCGCGGGAAGCGGTATCGAAGCGGCCGGCGGAGAGGCAGCGGTGACCGAAGCAGCGGCACTGGGTGCAGATGTTACGGTTGCGGCCATTGTGGGATGCGCCGGGCTCAAACCGGCCATGGCTGCGGTGAAAAATGGCGGCACACTCGCGCTTGCCAACAAGGAGGCACTTGTCTCCGCCGGAGAGGTGATGAATGCCGCCGTTCAGCAAAGCGGCGCTATCCTGCTCCCCGTCGACAGCGAACATAGCGCGATATTCCAGTGTCTTGACGCCCAGCTTTCGCATCGTGTCTCGCGTATAATTCTAACGGCCAGTGGCGGTCCGTTTCGTGATCGTACGCTGGATGAGATGCGTGGGATCACGCCGGCGCAGGCGGTCGCGCATCCGAACTGGTCGATGGGGGCAAAGATCTCCGTCGATTCAGCCACTATGATGAACAAGGGGCTCGAGTTGATCGAGGCCTTTCACCTGTTCCCCGTCTCAGCGGACCAGATCGAGATCGTCGTGCATCGACAGTCAGTCATCCACTCGATGGTTGAATATGTCGATGGCTCCATGCTTGCCCAGCTCGGTACGCCGGACATGCGCACGCCGATCGCCTGTGCGCTCGCCTGGCCGGATCGGATGGCGACGCCGGGAGAGCGGCTCGACCTTGTGCGTGTCGGACGCCTGGATTTCGAAGCGCCCGATCCGGCGCGTTTCCCCGCGTTGCGCCTGGCGCGCGAGGCCCTGGAGGCTGGCGGAGCACGGCCGGCGATCCTGAACGCCGCTAATGAAGTGGCAGTAGGCGCCTTTCTGAAGGGCCGCGTCGGCTACCTCGAAATTGCCGCAATCGTCGCTGATACGTTGGATCGCTGTAATCCACCCGCTCCCTCGTCACTGGACGAGGTTCTCGAGGTGGATCGTGAGGCGAGAGCTTTGGCGGAAGAGCGTGTGAAGGATCGCGTCGCTTGATCGAAACTCCCGGCCTGCCGCTGACGCTGCTTGCCTTCGTGCTGGTCATTGGTCCGCTCGTGTTTGTGCATGAGATGGGCCATTATCTGGCCGCCCGATGGTTTGGGGTGAAGTCGGACGCTTTCTCGATCGGCTTCGGCCGGGAGATCGCCGGCTGGACGGACAAGCGCGGCACCCGGTGGAAGATCGGATGGCTACCGCTTGGCGGCTATGTCCGCTTCGCCGGCGACATGAACGCCGTAAGCCAGCCTTCGGCCGAATGGCTCGCCTTGCCGGCAGAGGAGCGCAACCGGACCTTTCAGGCAAAGCCGGTGTGGCAGCGGGCGATCATCGTCGCGGCCGGGCCGATCGTGAACTTCATGATCGCAATCGTCATCCTGGGCGGCTTTGCGGTGGCCTTCGGCGATACGCGAACCCCACCGATTGTCGGTACGGTGGTGCAGGAGAGCGCGGCTGAGCGGGCGGGGTTGCAGGCGGGTGACCGCATCATGCGGCTCGGCGATCGCGACATCGCCATCTTCGAGGACATGCTCTCCTACACGCGCATCCATCCGGGTGAGGCGACCCAGGTGACGTTCCAGCGCGGCGCCGAGCGGCTGACCAAACCCGTCACCATCGGCGTTCAGCAACAGACGGATCGCTTCGGCAACAGCTATCGCATCGGGATGCTGGGGATCGCCCGCGGCGCGCGCGTTACCGTGCCGGTCAGCATCGCGGAGGCGCCGGGCGTCGCGATCCAGCGTACGGGCGAGATCGTGTCCATGATGGTGGAAACGATTGGCCAAATCATCACCGGCCGTCGCTCGGTGAAGGAGCTTGGCGGGCCGCTCTCGATTGCCAAGGTGTCGGGGGAGCAGATCACGCTTGGCCCCGAAGCCTTCGTGTTTCTGATCGCGCTTGTGTCCATCAATCTGGGGTTCATCAACTTGCTGCCAGTTCCCATGCTGGATGGCGGACACTTGCTCTTCTATGCGATCGAAGCGCTGCGCCGGCGGCCGGTTGGCCCGGAAGCGCAGGAATGGGCGTTTCGCGGCGGGCTTGCGGCCATCCTCGGCCTCATGCTGCTCGTGACCTTCAATGATCTTGGGAATTTCGGCCTTTGGCGCAGCCTCGCCCGCTTGATCGGTTGACGATTCAAGGGCAGGGCGCAGCGCTCACGGGCTTGTTTGGGCTTACCGGGGTGGATTTGGTGACTGTATTGAACACTTCGTTTGCTCGACCGCGCGCGGCTGCGCTCCTGCTTGGCTGCACGATGCTGGCTGGCGTTCCGTCGGTGGCGGCAGCGCAGGAGCGTGCGGCGCAGCAGCAGGCGGCACAGCAGCAGACGCAGCAGACGCCGGCCGCGCCTGCGATCGCTCCGTTGGTCGAGCGAACCATTCGGTCGTTGCGGGTCGAGGGTTCGCAGCGCATCGAGCCTGACACGGCGCTGAGCTATACCAAGCTGCGTGTCGGCCAGACGTACACCAACGAAACGCTCGATCAGGCGATCAAGGATCTCTACGCCAGCGACCTGTTCGCGGACGTCACGGTGTCCGGCGCGGAATTGGGTGACATCATCCTGCGGGTGCGCGAAAACCCGATCATCAACCGGGTGATCCTCGAGGGCAACAAGCGCCTGAAAGAGGACAAGATCACCAAGGAGATCCGGCTGAAGCCGCGCCAGGTCTTCACCCGCTCCGCCGTGCGTCAGGACGTCGCGCGTATCGTCGAGCTGTACCGCCGCCAGGGTCGCTTCGCCGCCAGCGTCGAGCCCAAGATGGTGTCGCTGGATCAGAACCGCGTCGATGTGGTGTTCGAGATCAGCGAAGGCCCGAAGTCCAAGGTCCGCCAGATCAACATCATCGGCAACGAGGTGTTCGATGACGACAAGCTGCGCGAGCAGATGGCGACCAAGCAGGCCCGCTTGTTCCGCATCCTGTCGTCCAACACGACCTATGATCAGGATCGACTGGCCTATGACCAGCAGAAGCTGCGTCAGTTCTACCTGACGGAGGGGTATGCCGACTTCCGCGTGACGAGCGCGGTGGCCGAGCTGACGCCGGACAAGGAAGACTTCATCATCACCTACGTGGTGGAGGAAGGGCCTCGTTATAAGTTCGGTGACGTCACGGTCGACAGCGACATTCGTGACTTCGACGACAAGGCGCTGGCCAAGACGCTCGCCGTGAAGAAGGGCGATTGGTACAACGCCAAGCTGGTGGAAGACACGGTCGATGGCCTCAGCCAGACGACCGGCCTGTTCGGCTATGCCTTCACCGAGATCAATCCCGAGTTCCAGCGCGATCGCGAAGCGCTCACCATGTCCATCAACTTCCACATCGCGGAAGCGAAGCGGACGTACGTTGAGCGGATCGACATCACCGGCAACACGCAGACGCAGGACAAGGTGATCCGTCGCGAAATACGCCTGGCGGAGGGCGATGCGTTCAACAGCTTCCAGGTGCGCCGATCGCAGGATCGCATCAACAGCCTGGGATATTTCCAGGACAAGTTCGAGATCAAGCAGACGCCAGGTTCGGGTCCGGACCGCGTGGTTCTGGGCGCCAATGTAGAGGAGCGCGCCACTGGCGAGCTTCAGCTGTCGGCCGGTTTCTCGAGCCTTGAGCGCTTCATCCTTCAGTTCAACCTCACGCAGCGCAACTTCCGCGGCAAGGGGCAGGAGCTTCGCTTCGGCGTCAATTATTCGAGTTATTCGAAGTCGGTGGAGGCAGGGTTCACCGAGCCTTATCTGTTCGACAAGAACATCGCGGTTGGCGTCGACGTGTTCCGTCGCGACTATAATGCGTTCAACTTCATCAACAACAATCGCGAAACGACCTACAGTCAGGTTTCCACCGGCTTCCAGGTCCGCGCGGGCGTGCCGCTGACCGAATATTGGTCGCTTTCCGCTCGTTATGGCCTCTCCTACGACGAGGTCAGCCTGGACGAGGACCAGTTCTTCCGCGACGGCGCCTGCGATCCGCTGTTGGCCGGACGCTACCTCTGCGACGCGCTCGGCAATCGCCTGACCTCGTCGGTCGGTTATTCGCTGATCTACGACAGCCTGAACAGCCGTCTGCGGCCGTCGTCGGGCCAGCGCTTCACCTTCAGCCAGGATTTCGCAGGTCTCGGCGGCGACGTGAAGTATCTGCGCACGCGTGCCGATGCGGCGAAATATTGGGGCATTGGCGGCGGATTCATCCTCTCGGCCCTGGCCGAAGGTGGGTACATCCACCCACTGGAAGACAGCCCCAGGGATGGCGTTGATCCGATCCGGATCACCGACCGCTTCTACCTCGGCGAGCCGCAGTTCCGCGGCTTCGACATTCGCGGCGTCGGCCCGCGCGTGCTGCGTCAATATTACACGACCGATGCGACCGGCGCCCAGGTGCTCGTCACCGATCGCGATCAGATCGTCGATGACGCACTTGGTGGCACCGCATATTACCTCGGCCGTCTCGAGCTGGAGATCCCGCTTGGCTCCGGCGCGCGGGAACTTGGTCTGCGTCCTTCGGTCTATGTGCAGGCGGGCAGCCTGTTCAACATCACCCGGCCGCAGCCCACGGCCGTGTTCCCGACGACGACCGACGCGAACGGGAACACGATCTACCTGCCGCTCCCGCAGACGGACACTGCGGGCAATCCGCTCTATTATTACACCAACCCGGCGGGTAGTGTGATCTCCACCACTTGTGCGGCGGGCATTCCCGACGGCAGCGGCGCTTGCAACGGCATCATCCCGAACACGGCGCAGATTGCGTCGCAGCCGTTCAAGGAAAGCTTCCTCGGCAATTCGGCCAAGCCTCGATTGTCGGTCGGCTTCGGTGTCAACTGGACGTCGCCGTTCGGCCCGCTTCGCATCGACATCGCGCGCGCCCTGATCAAGCAGGAAGGCGACGACGACAAGCTTATCACCTTCAACGTAGGGACTCAGTTCTGATGACCAAGTTCAAGCACATGCTGCTCGCCGCAGCGCTTGCGGCTCCTGCCGCTTTCACCGCCGGCACCGCCACGGCGCAGGTGTCCGGGATCGCTGTTGCCAATCCGGAGCAGGCGGTCGCCAGCTCCAAGGCGTGGACCGCGGCTCGTTCGCAGATCCAGACGCAGTACAAGGCGCAGCTCGACCAGGCGAACACCCGCCGCACGGCGATCCAGGCCGAGCTTCAGCCGCTCGTGACCGCATATCAGACCGCGGCACGCGCGCCGGGTGCTAGCGAGGCATCGCTGCGTCCGCAGGCACAGGCGATTCAGACCAAGCAGCAGGCCGCGCAGCAGGAACTCGCCCGCCTGACCCAGCCGGCGCAGCGTGCGGAAACCTATGCGATCGAGCAGATCAGCGCAAAGCTGTCCGACGCGGTTCAGGCCGCCGTGCGTGCCCGCAACGTGACGCTGCTGCTTCGTCCGGAGGCCGCGCTGTTCGCCCAGCCGGCAGCCGACATCACCTCGTCGATCACCGCTGAACTCGACAAGCTGGTTCCCAGCGTCGGCATCACGCCGCCGGCAAACTGGCAGCCGGGTGGCCAGGGCCAGACCGCTGCCGCGGCACAGCCGGCGCAGCGCGCGCAGCCGCAGGGCCGCTGATCCTGGTCATGACGGATACGCCTACTTCGACGGCGCTTGGGCCTTTTGACGTCACCAAAGTGATGGCGGCGCTGCCGCATCGGTATCCGATGCTGCTCGTGGACCGTGTGGAACAGCTGGTGCCGGACGTGTCGATCACCGCGATCAAGGCGGTGACGATCAACGAAGGTTTTTTTCAGGGCCATTTCCCGGGGCGTCCGATCATGCCAGGCGTTCTGATCGTGGAGGCGCTGGCGCAAGCCGCTGGCGTCCTCGCGGTCGAAAGCCTCGGCCTGTCGGGAACCGGCAAGCTGGTCTATTTCATGTCGATCGATGGCGTGAAGTTCCGCAAGCCGGTGGAACCGGGCGTGCTGCTCCGTCTGGAGGTTTCCTTCGTTCAGAAGCGGGCACGGGTGTGCAAATTCGCTGGTCGCGCGCTGATCGGCGATGAGCTCGCGGCTGAATGTGAGTTCACCGCGATGATCGCGGATCCGCCTGCCGCCTGACCCAGGTCCACGGCGCAACGTCTGCATTGCAGGGGAAGCGCTCGTCTGCTAGGCGCGCCGCTTCCTTCAGGCTGGTCGGAACCAGCCATTTCGGAGAAGAAGACGTGAAGAAAGATACCCACCCCGACTACCACATGATCAAGGTGCAGATGACGGACGGCACCGTGTACGAAACTCGCTCCACCTGGGGCAAGGAAGGCGACACGATGACGCTCGAGATCGATCCGCTCGCTCACCCGGCGTGGACTGGTGGTCGCGGTCAGATGCTCGACCAGGGTGGTCAGGTCGCACGCTTCAACAAGCGTTTCGGCGGGCTCACGCTTCGCAAGTAAGCATCCGGATTGCCGCCGCGAACATGACTTGTACGTGATGTTCGCGGCGGAGTTCGAACCTGCGGATACGACTGGCCGGCGCCGTAACCCGCGTGCGCCGGCATCGTTTGATGTGCGGCTGGGTGACGATGCCTTCAGCCGAACTTTGTGCCGAATCGTCGATCTCTCTGTCGACGGCGCCCGGATGAAAACGCATTCCACGCTGCGTGCCGGAAACATGATCTGGCTCACCTTGCCCGTCGTGGGCACCGTCGCGGCCGAAATTATCTGGGCCGACGATTTCAGCGCCGGCTGCCGCTTTCAAAAGCCGCTTCAGCAGAAAATACTAGAGCAGCTCCGCGCGCTGCAGGACTGACGGTCCATTGCCGCCTGGGCCGTCGTGTTTCACACATCCTTTGTTGGCCCGATAGTGGGCAATGTCTCGACCGAAACGTCGCTGCGCCGCTATGCGCCGGTAACGGCATGGACATCCGGGCCGCGCAAAACGGCATAGCCCGGTGGCAGGGCGTTCTGGTGGACCAGCTCCGCCAGGTGCCGCATTAGCCCGCCATAGATCGCGCTCTGCGCCTCGAGCTGTGGATGGTTGAAGGTCTCGAACCGCTCGCCCGCATAGACGGACGTGTACACCGATTCCCAGCCACGTTTCTCCACCCAGGCAAACCCGCGATATTCCATGTCGAGGAAAAGGGTGTCGGTCTCCGCGCAAAGCTCCTGCAGGATCGAATTCCACACACGATAACTGGCAACCCCATCGACTGCCACGCCCGACCCGTTCCAATCGCGTCTTTGTGTCTGCCGCGATGGCGGAGGATCGAGGACGGGCTCGAGGTCCGGCGCGTAATGCTGAACAAAGGCGTCCAGGTCTCCCGATTGCTGGATATCACCGGCTTCGATCCGAAGCCGCTCTGGCGACAGCCGCTCAGCAATGCGCAGAGTTCGTCCATCATTCAGGCCGCCGCCCGACAGAACCCTTAGCTGCGAACCCGCGCTCAGAAAGCGCCCCGGTCCGGTACTGAAGCTCCCGTCGCGGGCGACAAGGTCATTCGCGCCCTGGTCGAACCGCAGGGGGACGCGCTGATACAATGTCGCCGAACTTGCCGGCCAGGCAACGCCTTCCTGAAGCGCCGAATTGATCGAGGCTGGCGTGATCTTCTCCGGCCAGGGATGGATCGTGTTGCACAGTATCGGCCGCGCTCCGTCCTTCTTGATCTGCTGGATCAGGTCTCGCAGAATGCGTCGCGTGTAATCGGCATTGGGGCCCCGGCCGTGTACGCCGTAGGCGCTACCGCTGTTCATTCCCAGGCCGAGGAACACAAGGTCGAAGGACTGCCCCGCGACCTCGGCATATTGGGTGGGCGTGTCGTTGTCGAACGAGCCGCCGACTGCGCGATTCACTTCGCTGATCGTACCGCCGCCCCCTTGGCCGCGAAGCGCCTCTAGGCGATCGACGAAGTAGCGGACGGGCGCACGTGCCTGCATGAATGCTGCACGGTCCGGATAATTGCCTCCAACGAGATCGGCCCCCAGAAACACCGACATGCCAAGCGTCAGGACCGAGCGGAGGGCGCTCACCGGCGTCGGGACGGGTGTGGGCGTTGGAGCGGGAGCCGTAGGTGGAGCCGGAGCAGGTGATGGCGCGCCCGAGCCATCCTCTCCACCGCAAGCAGCAAGGAAATAGGTCGCGCCAATGCCGGAAAGGACGCTGCGGCGAGTCATCGTCATATCAGCGAACCTTTTGAAAGCACGTGCTTATCGTAGGTCGCCGATGTTCACCAGTTCACCACAACAGGCAATGCCACCATTGGTCGCTCAGAAGCCCCGCATCACCGCCAAGGTGGGTACCTCTTCGAGGGGCAATTGCCATCCGGCCTCGCGCAGGCGCTCGGTCATGAGCAGGGCAGAGGCTCCGCCTCCGCCCGGACGACGACTGCCGGAGCCGTGCCAGCACGTGATGGCGGATGGGGTGGGATTCGAACCCACGGTGAGCGTGAACCCACGGCGGTTTTCAAGACCGCTGCCTTAAACCACTCGGCCACCCATCCGGCTCGCACGCCCTGTGGCGTGGTGCGGCGATACGTGCAAGCCCGTCGATGATTGACGGTTCCGAATAAGCGGCGGCTGTGTCACACAGAAAGGGTGAGGGGCATCAACATCACCAGCTATTTCGTTCGCATCGCCACTGCTCTGGCGGCAGGATTCGCCTTTGCGGGCGCGGCCCAGGCTCAGGATGAGGCAGGGTTTCAGGCCTATCTGCCTGAGTTGAGGGCCCAGGCGCTGCGGGAAGGCGTGCGCCCGTCGACCGTTGACGCGGTGCTGCCCACGCTGACGTACAGCGCCCGCGTGGTGGAGCTGGATCGTGCGCAGCCCGGCAACCCAGGCTCCACGGCCATCCCGCCTTTTGCACCGTATAAGGCGCGCCACGTCGATGCGGCACGGATCTCGCGCGGTCGTTCCGCTTACACGGCGAACCGCAGCCGGCTGGCGCGTGTAGAGGCGGAGACCGGCGTGCCAGAGTCGATCATGGTGGCCATCTGGGGCCATGAGACGAACTATGGCGGCTACACTGGCAATTTCGATTTGCTGCGCAGCCTCGCCACCCTCGCCTATGAAGGCCGGCGACGGTCGCTGTTCGCGGGTGAGTTCATCGCCACGCTCAAGATCATGGATCGCGGCATTTCGCGTGAGACGTTGAAGGGAAGCTGGGCAGGGGCCACGGGTAACCCGCAATTCCTGCCGTCGATCTACCTCCGTCTGGCGAAGGACGGCGATGGCGATGGGCGGGCGGACATCTGGAACAGCCAGGCCGACACGCTTGCATCGATCGGCAATTACTTCGTCAATGCCGGATGGCGGCCGGGGCAGCCTTGGGGCTTTGCCGTGTCCGTCCCATCCAGCTTCAACCGATCGGGGCTGCGCAACCGGCTGGTGTCGCCGCGGTGCCCGCGCGTGTTCGAGCGGCACAGCACCTGGCGTACCATGGCGGAATGGCGCGCGCTCGGCATCGTGCCTCAGGGCCGCGCCTGGCCGGCGGACGATGTGCTCGCCACGCTGATGGAGCCGGACGGCCCCGGTCAGACGGCGTATCTGCTCACCGGCAATTACCGGGTCATCCTGGATTACAATTGCTCGAACTTCTACGCGCTGTCGGTCGGGCTTTTGGCTGATGCCGTGGAGCGTTGACCGGCCCTTGGCGCTGGTCGGACTTGCCTTAGCCTCGCTGACGACAGCGCCAGCCACATCGGCGCAGTCTCCCGGCTCAGGCGCGGTTACGCTGCCCCCTGAGGCTGGTACGCCAACAGGCCCGGCGGGCACCTCCGGCATGGGTCAGCCTCGCTATGACGCGGTAGGTCTGGCGGTGCTGCAGCCAACCCGACCCGGATCGACAGGCAATCCGGTCACCGCTGCACATCGCCAGCTACCGCCCGGATCAGTGGCGGAGATCACCGCGCTCGCTACCGGACGCACGATCCTGGCCCTGATCGACGAAAAGACATCGCTCACGACAGACAAGGCGGAGATCGCCCTGTCGCCTGCCGCCGCCCGACTGCTCGACCTTTCCGGAGAGACCAGCGCTCCGGTTCGTGTGCGGACCACGATCGCCAGCCCGGCTGATCTGAACGCGCTGAGGTCAGGGCAGGCCGCGGCAAGGCGGCTGGATGCACCGCCGGCGCTGCTCGCCGCCCTCCGCCTACAATTGTCGCCGCCGCAATCGGTGTCCGCGGCCGCGCCCGCGAACGCTCTGCCTGTAACGGCTACGTCGATGCGCAAACTGCCCGACCCTACGCCTGCTCCCACGCGCCCGGCTGCAACACCGCTCGCCCGGCCGCAGCGCGGACAATATTTGGTCCAGGTCGCCGCCTTGTCCCACCCGGTGCGTGCGCAGGGCCTCGCACGCACACTCGGCGGCTTCGTGGAAACTGCCGGCTCGCTGCACCGTGTTCGGCTCGGTCCGTTTGCCGATGCGAAATCCGCCCAACGCGCACGTGACGCAGCCCAACGCCGCGGCTATGGCGGTGCCACGATCATTGTTCAGCCCTGAAGAAGCACCGAGTAGAGCGTCATGACCAAGCTTTTGTCCTTTCTCGCGGTGCCGGCGATTGCCCTGTCGGTCGCCTATCCGTCCGCTGCCTCTGCACCGCAGTTCCAGACCGTGGCTCCGGTCGCGTTCCTGAAGGATCTGTCGTCCGGCGCCGTGCTCTTCGCCAAGGACGCCGACCGCCGGATGCCGCCGGCATCCATGGCGAAGATGATGACCGCCTACGTGGCGTTCGACCTCATCAAGCGCGGCGAGCTGAAGCTTGACCAGGAATTGGAGGTACGCCCAGAAACCTGGCAGAAGTGGCATGGCCCGGCTGCTGGCTCGACCATGTTCCTGTCTCCCGGAGAGCGCGTCTCCGTGGCGAACCTGCTGTACGGTATCGTGGTCCTCTCTGGGAATGACGCATGCGTCGTTTTGGCCGAGGGCATTTCCGGCACCGAGGAAGCCTTTACGCAGCGGATGAACGAAGCCGCCAAGAAGCTCGGGCTTTCGAACAGTCACTTCGGCACTTCCAACGGCTGGCCCGACAACGGCGTGACTTATGTTACGGCACGTGACCTGGCGAAGCTCGCCGCTGCCACGATCGAGGATCATCCCAAGCTCTACAAGCAGTTCTACTCGCGCCGGGAATTTACCTGGGGCAAGACGCTTGGCTCCGGCGATGCGATCACGCAGGCAAACCGCGATCCGCTGCTTGGCCGGGTGGCCGGCGCGGACGGTCTGAAGACAGGGCATACCGAGGAAGCAGGTTACGGCTTCACCGGGTCTGCCGAGCAGAATGGCCGTCGCCTCGTGATGGTGCTTGCCGGTCTCACCAGTTCCAACCAGCGGATCAGCGAATCGGTCCGCTTCATGGATTGGGGTTTCCGCGCATGGCAGGCGAAGCCCGTGGTGAAGCAGGGCCGCAAGGTCACGGATGCGGACGTACAGCTTGGCGATGCCGCCACGGTCGGCCTTGTCGCACCACGCGATCTGAAGGTGGCGCTGCCCTCCGGCGCGGTGCCGGCCATGACGGCAAAGGTCGTGTATCAGGGCCCGATCAAGGCACCGATCAAGGCCGGCGCGCATGTCGCGGATCTGGTGATCACCTCGCCCGGCCTGCCTGTGCAAACGATGCCGCTCGTCGCCGAAAGCGACGTGGAGGAAGCCGGCTTCTTCGGGCGTGCCTGGGCGGGGCTCACGGGATTGTTCGGATGAACGGACGCTTCCTCTCGCTTGAGGGCGGGGAGGGGGCAGGGAAGTCGACGCAGGCTCGGGCGCTGGCGACGGCGCTCGAATCGCGTGGGCTGACCGTGCTCGTCACCCGCGAGCCTGGCGGCAGTGAAGGCGCCGAGGCGATCCGCACGTTGCTGATGCAGGGCGATGTGACTCGATGGGGGCCACGCGCCGAATCATTGCTCTTCGCCGCTGCACGTTCGGATCACGTCGATCAGGTGATCCGTCCTGCGCTTGAAGCGGGCAAATGGGTGATCACGGATCGCTTCATCGATTCGACCCGCGCCTATCAGGGGGCGGCGGGCGGCATTGATGATGCGGCGATCATGGCGTTGCACGGCTTTGGGTCGCGCGGGCTGCTGCCGGATCGTACCTTCATTCTGGACCTGCCGGTAGCCGAAGGCGTGCGCCGCGCGGGCATCCGCGATGGTGGTATGATCGACCGCTTTTCGAAGCGCAGTGAACACTTCCATGCCGATGTGGGTCGTGCCTTCCGTACCTTCGCCGCGCGGGAGCCCGGTCGCTTCCGGATCGTGGACGCCAGCCGCTCTCCCGGCGATGTCACCGCGATGTTGCTGGCTGAACTGAGCGATCTTCTGCCGTGACGTCGCTGCGCGGCAATGCGGCGGCGCGTGGGGCATTTCAGTCGGCGGTGGCTGGCGGTACCATGCACCACGCATGGCTGTTTGCCGGGCCGCAGGGGATCGGCAAAGGCAGCTTCGCCCGCGAAGCCGCCATCGATCTTCTGGCCCGCTCTGCTGGCGATCTTGGAGCGGATCGAACGCGGGCGCTGGTGGAGGCGGGGTCCCACCCCGATTTTCGCGTCCTTGAACGGCTGGCTAAGGACGGCAAGCCAGACGGCGATCTCGCGCGCAGCATCACCATTGCGCAAGTGCGGGGGCTCCAGCCGCTCTTCGCCACCACGCCTTCGCTCGGGCCAAGGCGGGTCGTCCTCATCGATGCCGTGGATGATCTGGAACGGTCGGGTGCCAATGCACTGCTCAAGAATTTGGAGGAGCCGCCCGCAGGAACGGTTTTCCTGCTGATCAGCCATGCGCCCGGGCGTTTGCTCCCGACGATCCGGTCGCGTTGCCGCCTCCTGCGCTTCGATCCGCTCGATCGCGCCGACATGCAGGCGGCGCTTGCCGGATTGCTGCCGGATGCGACGGATGACGAGCGTGAGTCGCTGGTGCGGGTAGGCGGGGGATCCCCCGGACGGGCGCTCCGCTTTGCAGGCCTGGAGCTCGACCGGATCGATGCGGCGCTGTCGGCGATTGCCCGCCACGGGGATCGCGACAATGTCGAACGAGTGAAGCTCATGCGCGCCTTGTCGCTCAAGGCGGCACAACCGCGCTACGAGGCTTTCCTGGACCGCGTGCCCACCTTTATCGCGGAACAGGCACCTTATCGCTCGGGTGCTGGTCTGCGCCTGGCGCTCGACGCCTATGACGAAGTCCGCCGTATCGCCACCAGCGCACGCGGGCTTTCGCTGGATCCGGGAACCACCGTGTTTGAGTTGGCGGGGGTGGTCGCGCGGCTCGCACGATAGTAGAGGCGGCTTCCTATGGGCGACCCCTTCTACATCACCACCGCGATCAGCTATCCCAACGGCAAGCCGCATATCGGTCACGCATATGAAGCGATCGCCGCCGATGCCATTGCGCGGTTTCAGCGTCAGTGCGGCCGCGACGTACGCTTTCAGACCGGAACCGATGAACACGGCCTCAAGATGGTTCAGACCGCGCGCGATCGCGGCGTTCCCGTTGAAGATCTTGCAGCGGAGATGTCGTCTCATTTTCGTGCGATGTGTGATGGCCTCAACATCTCTTATGATCGGTTCATCCGCACGACCGATGCCGATCATTATCGCGCCAGCCAGGCAATCTGGAAGGCGATGGAAGCGGCCGGCGACCTGTACCTCGACCGGTATGAGGGATGGTACTCGGTTCGGGACGAGGCCTTCTATGACGAAAAGGAGCTCGTGGACGGCGAAGGGGGCGCAAAGCTATCCCCTCAGGGCACGCCGGTGACCTGGACGGCGGAGGAAACCTGGTTTTTCCGCCTGTCGAAGTACCAGCAGCCGCTGCTCGATCTTTACCAAGCCAATCCCGATTTCATCCGGCCGGAATCGCGCCGGAACGAAATCATGCGGTTCGTGGAAGGTGGCCTGTCCGACCTCTCGGTTTCGCGTACCAGCTTTGACTGGGGTGTTCCCGTTCCGGGCAGCCCGGGACACGTGATGTACGTCTGGGTTGACGCTCTTACCAATTACCTGACCGGTTCCGGCTATCCTGAGGCCGAAATGCGCCACTGGCCGGCCGATCTGCACCTGATCGGCAAGGATATTGTCCGCTTCCACGCCGTTTACTGGCCGGCGTTCTTGATGTCTGCCCAGCTCCCGCTTCCTCGATCGGTGTTCGGACACGGCTTTGTCCTTCACCGCGGTGAAAAGATGTCGAAGAGCCTGGGCAACGTCGTTGATCCCGCCGACCTCGTCTCGGCCTTCGGCGTGGATCCACTGCGCTACTTCCTCCTGCGCGAAGTCAGCTTCGGGCAGGATGGCAGCTATTCTGCAGAAGCCATTGTTACCCGGGTAAATGCAGAGCTTGCGAACTCGTTCGGCAATCTCGCCCAGCGCACCCTGTCCTTTGTCGCCAAGAACCTGGGCACGCTCCCGGAAGCCGGCCGTGCGGATGAGGCGGATGGCGTCCTGATGGAGGAAGTCTTCGTTGCAGCGGCAGGGCTTAAGGCTGCATTCGGAGATCTGATGTTAAGTCAGGGTATCGAGGCGTGGATGCGCGGCGTGTTCGCCTGCAACCAGTATATCGATGCCCAGGCGCCCTGGAGCCTGCGAAAGACCGATCCCGAGCGGATGAACGCTGTCCTGCGCACGCTCATTCGCGCGATCCGCATCCTTGCTATCGCCATCCTTCCCGTCGTCCCGTCAGGCGCGGCGGCCATCCTCGATCAGCTCGGCGTGGCGGAAAACGAGCGCGATCACGCCGCGATCGACGATGATGGATGGTACGCGCGCCGGGCGGAAGGCAGAGCGCCCTTGCTACCGCCAACGCCGGCGTTCCCGCGGCTCGAATTGCCAGTGGAGACCGACTGATGCTGGCCGACAGCCATTGCCACCTGAATTACAAGGGGTTGGCTGAGGAACAGCAGGCCGTGCTTCAACGGGCACGTGCGCGCGGGGTGACGGCGATGCTCAACATCGCCACACGGGAAAGCGAGTGGGACGACGTACTCGCAACTGCGGAGCGCGAGCCGGATGTCTGGGCCACCGTGGGTATTCACCCGCATGAAGCCGATCAGCATCCGCACGTCGACACGGCCAAGCTCGTACAGCGCGCTCGCCATTCACGGATCGTCGGGATCGGTGAGACCGGCCTCGATTATTTCTACGACCATTCCGATCGTGAACAGCAGCAATCAAGCTTTCGCGCTCATATCGCCGCTGCACGCGAAGCCGCCGTGCCGATCGTGGTGCACACGCGAGAGGCGGAAGAGGATACCGCGAAGATCCTGCGGGAGGAGTTGGGGAAGGGTGCCTTTACCGGCGTCATCCATTGTTTCACCGGAACCCGCGCGTTTGCCGATATCGCCCTGGATCTCGGCTTCTACATTTCAATTTCTGGCATCGTGACGTTCAAGAGCGCACGCGATCTGCAGGCGACGGCGGCGCACCTGCCACTGGATCGCTTGTTGATCGAGACGGACGCGCCATTTCTTGCGCCGGTGCCTCACCGCGGCAAGACTGGCGAACCGGCCTATGTTGCCGATACTGCAGCCTTCCTTGCTAATCTGCGCGGTGAAGAGCTCGAACAACTTCAGCAGGTTACGGCACGAAACTTCCACAGGCTCTTCGCCAAGACGGCCGCGTGAAGATCCGGGTTCTCGGTTGCGGGACGTCCTCTGGCGTGCCGCGGATCGGCAATGACTGGGGCGCCTGCGATCCGTCCGAACCGCGCAACCGGCGGCTGCGGGTTTCCGTGCTGGTAGAGCACGAGAACACCCGGATCCTGGTCGATACTGGCGCGGACATGCGTGAGCAGCTGCTGGCTGCGAACGTCGGCACGGTTGATGCCGTGATCTGGACGCACGAACATGCGGATCATGTGTTCGGCATCGATGATCTGCGGCAAGTCTTCCATCAGCTTGGCAGGCCGGTGCAGGGCTATGCGCGCCCACGGACAAAGGCGCAGCTGGAAAGCATGTTCAGCTACGTGTTCGAAGGACATGATGGTTACCCGCCAACCGTCACGCTGGAGGAATTACCAGATGAGCTGAACATTGGGTCGATGACGGTACGCGTCACAGACCAGCCACACGGGTCAATCACCTCTGCCGGCCTGCGCTTCGACGCTGATGGGAAATCCTTTGGCTATGCCACTGACATCAGCGGAATGTCTGGCGGAATGATGAACCTGTATCGAGGGCTGGACCTTTGGATTGTCGACGCTCTCCGGCGACGACCACACCCGACTCATCCTCATCTCGACCAGGCACTGACGTGGATCGACGAGCTGGCGCCTCGGCGTGCAGCGCTGACCCATATGGATCAGTCGATGGATTATGCGACACTCGCGGCCGAACTGCCGCCGGGCGTTGAACCCGGCTTCGACGGTCAGGAGTTCGTCTTATGAACAATGGTGCGGAGGCGCTGCTTCTACTCACCATGCTCGTGCTACCGCTATCTGCGCTGTTGGCGCGGCGGCTTCCGGTCAGCAGGGTAATCCGGCTCGCCGCCATCTGGATCCTCATCTTCGCTGCTGCCACCGCGGCAATCCTCCTTTTCCAGACCTGGAGGATCGGCTGATGATGAGGGGGAGCAACTCCGCCTCCAATCGCGAAGGCACCGTCCCTTAACATAATGCGTATTATCGGATAACCGCACATGTAGGCGCTAAGTAGAAATGACACTGCTCCGCTAGATAGAAAAGGCACACAGTG
>NZ_LSKH01000131.1:0-1521 GCF_001557395.1 Sphingomonas sp. CCH5-D11
CAGCGGGAGTGCGGCTCGGGGCCACCCGGCGCTTGAAGTCAGATCCATCTGATCCGAACCAGTTCCCCGGCGAAGGCCGGGGTCCAGTTGGAAAGACGCGCGTGATAGCACGCTGCGCATTCCATGACTTATCCTACTGGGGCCCCAGCCTTCGCCGGGAAGCAAAGGGCGCTTGTTCAGCTCAGGCCAACCAAGTTTCGTCCCCCACCGTCATGCCGGGCTTGTTCCGGCATCCAGCGCTCCACGGACCTCACGCTACCGAAGGTACGGAACAGTGGATCCCGGCACGAGCCCGCTCCCAGCGACGCCGCACGCGGCGCCGAGGGGGTGGGATGACGCAGCCTGTGTGTGGCGGGACTGAAGCGTCTCAGAAGGGCCCGCACAGGGCCGTCATGCCTAGCCTCAGCCCACCACGTCCAACTGCTGAAGGACGAACGCGCCCCATTCGGCATTCTGGCGATAGCGTTCGAACCGGCCGGACTTGCCGCCATGGCCGGCTTCCATGTTCACGCGGAACAGCAGCGGATTATTGTCAGTCTTCTTGTCGCGCAGGCGTGCGACCCACTTGGCCGGCTCGTAATATTGCACCTGGCTGTCCCACAGGCCGGTGCCGACATACATGGCAGGATAGGCCTTCGCCGCCACCTGATCATAGGGCGAGTAGCTCAGCATATACTCATAATATTGCTTCTGCGCCGGGTTGCCCCATTCGTCATATTCGAACGTGGTGAGCGGGATCGACGCGTCGAGCATCGTGGTCACCACGTCGACGAACGGCACCTGGGCCACGATCACCTTGTAATCCTCGGGCGCCATGTTCGCGACTGCACCCATCAGCAGCCCGCCGGCGGATCCGCCCATGGCGGCGACGCGGCCCTTTGCGGCATATTTCTGCGCCACGAGATAGCGGGTCACGTCGATGAAGTCGGTGAAGCTGTTCTTCTTGTTCAGCAGATGGCCGTCATCATACCATTGGCGGCCCATTTCCTGACCGCCGCGGATGTGGGCGAGGGCATAAACGACGCCGCGATCGAGCAGGCCAATCCGCCCGGGATCGACCGCCGGGTCCATCGAATTGCCGTAGCTGCCATAGGCATATTGGAACAGCGGCGCGGTGCCGTCGCGCTTCACGTCCTTGCGGTGCACGAGGCTGACCGGGATCTTCGTGCCGTCACGCGCGGTCGCCCAGACGCGCTCCGTCACGTAATTGGCGGGATCATAGCCGGGCACCGGCGCGACCTTCAGCACGCGCCGCTCGCCCGTCTTCGCATTCACCTCATAGGTGGTGGTCGGCGTCACTAGCGAGCCATAGGTGTAGCGCACCCAGGGGGTATCCGGCTCCTCGTTGACGTCCAGTGCCATGCGATAAGCGGGCTCATCGGCCTTTACCGGCAGCGACTTGCCAGCGGAATCGAGCACCCGGATCATGCGGTTGCCGCCCTCGCGCTGATCAACGGCGATGAAGCCGGTGAACGGCTTGAAGCCCTCGATGAAGACGGCGTCGCTGGCGGGTGTCAGGTC
>NZ_LSKH01000132.1:0-4752 GCF_001557395.1 Sphingomonas sp. CCH5-D11
AGTGGCAGAAAGCGTGAGCAGGAAATCAGGCTGTTTGCGAGCACACGCCGCTACGATTGCAAGCGCCTACAATTAGGCTCGTCGTGACCCAGCCCGATCAGGAACTGCCACGCGGTCAGGCCAGACATCGGAATCGCTGCGGCGTGAACGTGATCGATCGTGTTCGGTTTGAGGGCAAGATCAGATGATGGCGCGGATACGTACTCCGCATATCCGTGGCTGTCGCCGTAGCTTGGGAAGCGGATCATCCCGAAGACTTCGTCACCCGGCGTGAAACCCTGCACGTCATCGGCAACAGTTTCGACGACGCCAGACACATCGGACCCAGGGATCGCCGGGAATGCGACCTCCGGCCGCCATTCGGGCGGCAGCTCCGCATATCCTTCCCGAAGATACCAATCGGGCGGGTTGATCCCGGCCGCCGATACGCGGACCAGCACCTCACCCGGCTTCACCTCCGGCTTTGGCGCATCTTCGTATCGAAGCACGCTCGGCGCGCCGAACTCATGGAAACGAATAGCCTTCACTTCTCAGGTCTCCCCTCAAACGCGTTCGAGAAGTGCGACAGTGCCCTGGCCACCGTCGGCGCAGATGCTGACGATCGCGCGTGCTCCGACCGGTAGCGCCCACAGCTCTTTCACCGCCTGGCTGAGGTCGCGGGCGCCGGTGGCGCCGAACGGATGCCCGATCGCCACTGAGCCACCCATGGGGTTGACCCGCTCCCAATCGAACGGGCCCATGTCCGCCTCGACACCCGCCTTTGCGCGCACCCAGTCGGGATCGGTGATGGCCGCGACATTCGCCAGCACCTGTGCTGCAAACGCCTCGTGGATTTCCCACAGCGCGATGTCGGAGAAGCCGAGCCGATGCCGTGAGAGGAGGCGCGGGATGCCATAGGACGGCGCCATCAGCAGTCCCTCGGTATGAAGATCGACGGCCGATACCTCGTAATCGACCAGCCGGACGTGCGGGGTATCAGTCGGCAGTCTGGCAATGCCGGCTTCGTTGGCGACCCAGCAACCAGCCGCGCCATCGGTAATCGGTGAGCTGTTGCCGGCCGTAATGCTCCCCAGCCCGCTATCCCGGTCGAAGGCTGGCTTCAGCGCGGCGAGCCGCTCGATCGACGTATCGGCCCGCGGGTTGGCGTCGCGCGTCAGCTCAGGAAGCGGAACCACGAGATCGTCAAAAAAGCCGTTAGTCCAGCCAGCGACTGCACGCTGGTGGCTCTTGAGCGCCCAATCGTCCTGTGCCGCGCGCGAGATGTTCCAGGCTTTGGCGGTTTCCTCCATGTGATCGCCCATCGTACGGCCGGTGATGCGATTGGCCCAACCCTTGGTTGGCAGGACGTAGTCCCGCACGGTAAGCGACTGCAGCGCGGCCAGCGCGGCACCTGCATCCTTTGCGAAGAGGTCCGTGAGCCGCTTGGACGCCTCGGCCGTCAGGGCAAGCGAGGGTCGACTCATGACCTCGGCCCCGCCGACTAGCGACAGGTCTGCTCCGCCGCCGAGCATGCCTGCAGCGGCGAAGGTCGCAGTCATGCTGGTCGAGCAGGCGAGAACGACCGAGAATGCCGGCACGCTCGGGTTGAGCTTGGCGTCGAGCCAGACCTCGCGGGCAATATTGCTCCAGCCCAAGTTCGGTATCACGGTTCCCCAGACGACGAAGTCGGGCTCGGCATGCTGGGCCATCGCCTGTACCACCGGGACAGACAGCGAGATTGCATCGTATGTGGCCAGCGCTCCGCCCCCGCGACCGAATGCGGTCCGAAGACCGGCAGCCAAGAAAACGGGTTTGGCGAAACGGCTCATGATAGTCTCCCGGGACACTGGATCTGCGCCGTTAGCCACCGTAGCGCTCGGTCTTGATTGTCGCGGCGTCCAGGCCGGCGAACAGCGCGCCGTCCGTTGCGATGTTCACGAAGCCGTTCGAACCACAGACGAAGACGTGCGCAGGCGTGCGGGGAAGGCGAGTGATGACCTCTTGGACCATTGCGCCATCGATCCGTCGCGCAAAGTCGGTTTCACGCGTCGGCGCTTCACGCGTGATCGCCAGCGACAGCACGAAGCCGGGATCATCGAACTCGATGGCTTGGAGCTCTTTGGCGTACAGGACATCGCGAGCGGTGCGCGCCGATAGGAGCAGCGCCGTCGGCACATTCTGCGCCTCTACGCGGCGCTGTCGTATCATCGCCATCAGCGGCACCAGGCCCGAGCCTGCGCCGATCAAGAATACAGGCCCAGCTGCGTCCCGCGGCCAGAGGAAGTGTCCGCCAAGCGGCCCGCGAAGTTCGATCTCGTCACCGACCGCTGCCACGTCGTGAAAAAAGGGCGAGACCTCCCCGTCCGGAAGGCGTTCGATGGCGAGCTCAACAATGCCTGACCCATCGGGTGGTGAGGCGATCGAATAACTGCGCATCGCCATGTAGCCGTCAGGGGCGGTCAATCGCACATCGACGTGCTGACCCGCCACATGAGTGAATGGGTTGCCCAACCGGAGGGAGAAGCTCTTGATGGCCGGCGTTTGCTGAACGATTCTTTCAACGACGGATTTCTGCCACAGCGCAGCCTGCACAGCGCTCTCAATCATGCGTGTACCGCTGCTCGCGCCATGGATCGCCGTAGATGTGATAGCCGCGCAGCTCCCAGAAACCGGCTTCATCGCGCGTCGTGAACTGTAACGCCTTCACCCATTTGGCCGACTTCCAAAAATAAAGGTACGGAACGAGCAGCCGAGCTGGGCCACCGTGATCACGCGGAAGTGGCTGCCCTGCATATTTGAGCGCGACCATCGCCTTATCGGCGAGCAGATCCGCCAGCGGGACGTTCGTCGAATAGCCATCGTAGGAATGCACCAGCACGAAATCGGTCGGGCGCTCGAGTCCAGCATCGGCCAGGATGTCCTCGATCAGCACGCCCTCCCAAGCCGTGTCCAGCTTGGACCACGAAGTGACGCAGTGGATGTCCTTCTTCACCTTGGTCTGTGGCAGAGCGTTGAACTGGCTCCAGTCCCAGACCTTCGCCGGTTTTGGTCCGACCTTGACCGTAAAGTTCCACTTCGAGGTATCGATGTTCGGCGTCGGTCCCGCTGTGAGAACCGGGAAGTTGTCGACGAGATGCTGGCCAGGGGGGATACGGCCGGACTGATCCCCGCCCGATCCGCGTCCGGTAAAACCTCTTGTGACCATGCCGGACTCTCCTTCTCGTCGCGACAGCACGGGCCTGGTTTTCCGCTCACACTCCTGCGACAAGGGACTTTTCGCACGCGGATCCGCTCGAAAACGGATCTTGAGAAAACTCGTTACCTGATGCTCTGTCAGTATTAACAGACGTCACCCGCCGGGAACCGTGACGAGTACGTTCCGACTATACCGTTAGAGCAACGCTCTTTCCCAATACCCTGTCACTATAGTTTCGATAGCCACGAAGGCATCGATTTCAGCGTGATCACCGAGCTCACCGCAAACCTAAGTTTCGTTGAGACCCTTCGACATCAATCGGCTTTGCGAGCCGAACCAAGCTGCGCCCTCCGCGCCGGCCAGCTATGGCGAATGTCTTCGCGGTAAGTCTCTGCGTTGCTCACTCGCTGCAAAAGCGGATTGGCAAGCCAGGCGGCCTGCGACGGGCTAAGCAACTCGGGGATGGATCTGCGGTAGGGCAGCGCCAGGTTGATTTGAGTTCGCTGCGCCGCCGTCAGCGGCAGATGGCGGACGATGTTCTTACGCAGGTAGAATTGCGGCTCCCGATCCACGCTGAAGCCGCCGGGCGCCGCCGACGCAAAGCCTTCTACCCGAGCATAAGCGTTCAAGTCGGCCCGCGTGACCGTCTTCGGATCGAATTGAACCTGCACCGCTTCCTCGCCATCCACCCAGCCCGCATCGGTCGTGATCACCGCTGGATGCTGTGCAAGGCTTGTCTCACCCGACCAGAAACAGGGCGTCATGTAGACAGCGTTTTCGGTGAGGCCACTCTCGATCAGCAAGTCGCGCCCGAGCAAACGGAAGTACGACGGGACATCACCGTCGAGCATCTGCAAAACGGCGCTGAGCTTTTCATGCAGCCCGAGCGGATCGTAGCGATCGGCCAAGCGCGGCAGCAGCTCGGCGCCATCGGGTCGGAGAAACCGCATGACCGGATTGTTCCAGGATCGCTCGCCATAGAGGCGCAGGATTTTGGCATCCGCTCCAGGATGGTTGTTGAAGATCACCACCGGCACGAACCGGTCGGTGATCAGCTCTACCATGAGCGGATGCGTAAGAACGTCCTGCCCGAAGTGCACGCACGTCGAGCAACCCGGCACTTCCTGAAACAGCAGCAGCACCGGTTTGCCTTGCGCAGAGGCGAGCGCCATGCCGTGGTCGTAGCCGCGCATCCATGGGACGTCGCCAAGCTCGCGATGGTCGCGATGCGAAACTCCAGTCATTGTCATGCCCACTATGTAGTGAGGCGAAATCCAAATCACCGGCCACCGCCCCGCAAACATGGAAACTATACTCTCCAGCTATTGGAAAGGCGCAGGCGCAAGCTTCATAGTACCCACCGCCCGGGTTGAGTTTGATGCCCTAGAAAACAGTGCACCAGGATCTCCAGATCAAAAGCGGAGATGGATCACCACGAGTTCGGCCGAGGGCCGGTCTTCGTTATACTCCAGGTGTTGACGGGCATTCGGAGGAGAGGAATCCCGTCATGACCGACGTCGAACTGTCCGTCGTCAGAACATTCGGCACAACTCGCGGCGTATATTAGCGGAGTGCGG
>NZ_LSKH01000133.1:0-722 GCF_001557395.1 Sphingomonas sp. CCH5-D11
ATCCCGTAGCGCGCACGATTGAGGCAGCCGAACGGGCCCTTCAGCCCCTGCACCTCGGGGAGCAAAGCCTCCTCGCCGACCTCGACATCCTCCAGCACGATCATGCCGGTGATCGACGCGCGGAGCGAGAGCTTGCCCTCGATCTTGGGCGCCGACAGCCCCTTCATGCCTTTTTCGAGGACGAAGCCGCGAATGCCGCCGCCATGCGCGTCGCTCTTCGCCCAGACGACGAACACGTCGGCGATGGGAGAGTTGGAGATCCACGTCTTCGCGCCGTTCAGGACATAGCCGCCGTCGGTCTTGACCGCGCGGGTCTTCATGCCGCCGGGATCGGAGCCGGCGTCGGGCTCGGTGAGGCCGAAGCAGCCGATCCATTCGCCGCTGGCGAGCCTGGGCAGGTACTTCCGCTTCTGCTCCTCCGAGCCATAGGCGTGGATCGGATACATGACGAGGCTCGACTGGACGCTCATCATCGAGCGATAGCCCGAGTCGATCCGCTCCACCTCGCGCGCGACGAGGCCGTAGGCGACATAGCTCGCGCCGACGCCGCCGTACTCCTCGGGGATCGTCGGGCCGAGCAGGCCCAGTTCGCCCATCTCGCGGAAGATCGCCGGGTCGGTAACCTCGTTGGCGAACGCGTCGATGATCCGGGGCGCGAGCTTTTCCTGCGCATAGGCGCGCGCGGTATCGCGCACCATCCGCTCGTCCTCGCTCAGCTGCTC
>NZ_LSKH01000134.1:0-10313 GCF_001557395.1 Sphingomonas sp. CCH5-D11
CATGATCCCGAAGCTGGAAACCTGCGTCGCGGCAGTCGAATCCGGCGTCGACGCGGCGGTCGTGCTCGACGGCCGGGTGCCGCACGGCATGTTGCTGGAAATCTTCACCCGCCGCGGGGCCGGCACGCTGATCCGCAAGGCTTGATCGGCCCGCGCTTCATGCCCAACTGTGCTAACGGAATGATACACCCGAACGGAGATTGCCCTTGTTGATGCTCACCATCGTCCAGATCCTTCAGGTCCTGCTGAACGTGGTCTGGTGGGTCATCGTCATCCAGTTCGTGTTGTCGCTGCTGGTCGCGTTCAACGTCGTCAACATGCAGTCCAACTTCGTCCGCTCGCTGTATCAAGGCCTCGATCGCCTGACCGAGCCGATGTACCGGCCGATCCGCCGCATCCTGCCGCAGACGGGCGGCATCGATTTCGCACCGGCGGTGGTGCTGATCGCCATCGCGGTCCTCACCATCATCCTGAACAATGTGCAGGCCAGCGTCGTAATGGGCGGCATCTGAGCGCGTGGCGGATCAGCGATAACGGCCTTACCATCGCCGTCCGCCTGACGCCGCGCGGCGGACGCGACGCGCTGGAGCCTGGCCCGCCCGAACATTTCGCGGCGCGGGTCAGCGCGCCGCCGGTCGATGGCGCCGCCAACGTGGCGCTGATCGCCTTGGTGGCCAAGACATTCGGCGTCTCGCGCGGCGCGGTACGCATCACCGGCGGCGAGACGGCGCGGCTGAAACGATTGTTCGTCATGGGCGATCCCGCCGCGCTGGCGCGCATCGCCGCGAGCCTCTATGGCCAGCAGGCATGACGGCACGGAACATCGACGGAAAAGCATTTGCCGCCGGCCTGCGCGCACGCGTGGCCGAAGGCGCGGCGGAGATCATGGACAAGGCGGGGCGCAAGCCGGGGCTTGCCGTGGTACTGGTGGGGGAAGATCCGGCATCCGCCGTTTATGTCCGTTCGAAGGGCAAGGCGACGGTCGCCGCCGGCATGGAAAGCTTCGAACACCGGCTGTCGGCGGATACCAGCCAGGAAGCGCTGGAGGCGCTGGTCGACCGGCTGAACACCGATCCGGCAGTGGATGGCATTCTGGTGCAACTGCCGCTGCCGCGCCACCTGAACGAAAGCGCGATCATCACGCGCATCAATCCCGACAAGGACGTGGACGGCTTTCATCCGGTGAATGCCGGGCGGCTGGCGACTGGCCTGCCGGGCTTTGTGCCTTGCACGCCGCTCGGCTGCCTCCTGCTCCTGCGCGACGTGCTTGGCGATCTTTCCGGCAAGGATGCGGTGGTCATCGGGCGTTCCAACATCGTCGGCAAGCCGATGGCGCAGCTGCTGATCGGCGACAGCTGCACCGTCACCGTCGCCCATTCGCGCACCCGTGATCTGCCTGATGTGGTGAAGCGGGCCGATATCGTTGTCGCCGCCGTGGGCCGCGCAGGCATGGTGAAGCCCGACTGGATCAAGCCGGGCGCCACCCTGATCGACGTGGGTATCAATCGGACCGAGACGGGACTGGTCGGCGACATCGACCCGGCCTGCGCCGAGGTGGCGGGCGCGATGACCCCGGTGCCCGGCGGAGTGGGGCCGATGACCATCGCGGTCCTGCTGCGCAATACCTTGGTATCCGCCGCACGCCGCGAGCGCGTCTCCCTTTCGCAGGACATCTGAGCGTGCTGCTCGCCCTGCTGCTGGCGGGTGCCGCGCCGCAGACCGCGGTGGATGCGGAACGCGCCTTTGCCGCCGACGCGCAGAAGCTGGGGCAGTGGACTGCTTTTCGGAAGTGGGCGGCGAAGGACGCGATCTTTCTGCCGCCGAATCCGGTCGCCGTCGCGCTGAAGGATGCGCCGGATCCGCCGGTGGCGGTCGATTGGTGGCCGACCGCCAGCTTCGTTTCATGCGATGGCACTACCGCGGCGAATACGGGCGGAGCGCTGTGGCCCGGCGACCGATCGAGCTACTTCTCGACCATCTGGCGCAGGCAGGCTGATGGCGCATGGCGCTTCCTGCTCGACCATGGCGCTGACCTGACCGCCCCGCGTGCCCGGATGGCACAGCCGGTGGTGCGCCAGGCGTCCTGCACGGGAACGCCGACCCACGATGCCGAAGCGGACGATGATGGCGGCGCCTCCGCCGATGCCACGTTGCGGTGGCACTGGCGCGTCGCGCCGGAGGGCGGACACCGCTTCACCGTGCAGTTGTGGACAGGTGCTGGCTATGAAACGGTGATCGACGATCAGGTCCCCGCGCCGCGGCCGAAACGTTCATGATCGAACTCTACATTTCCGCCCTCATCACCTTCTTCGTGGTGATCGATCCGCCCGGCTGCGCGCCGATCTATGCCGGGCTGACCAGCCGCGCCGGCATCGCCGAACGCCGGACCATGGCCATCCGGGCGGTCGGCGTGGCGGCGGCGATCCTGCTCGTCTTCGCGCTGTTCGGCGAAAAGCTGCTCAAGGGCCTTGGCATCGAACTGGCGTCGTTCCGGATCGCCGGGGGTGTCATGCTGTTCCTCATCGCGCTGGAAATGGTGTTCGAGAAGCGCACCCAGCGCCGCGAGGATCGCGCTGCGAGCATCACGCCGGAGGAGGCGGAAGACGTCTCGATCTTCCCCATGGCGATGCCGATGATCGCCGGGCCGGGCTCGATCGCCAGCGTCATGCTGCTGATGGCGCGCAACGACGGTCTGGAGCGATCGCTGGTCGTGCTGGCGGCGCTCGCCACGATCCTGCTCCTGACGCTCGCCGCGCTGCTTGCCGCGGGGCCGCTGATGCGCCTGCTGGGCCACAAGATCGAGGCGGTGATCACGCGCCTGCTGGGCGTGCTGCTGGCCGCGCTTGCGGTGCAGTTCGTCATCGACGGTGTGCTGGAGCAGATCCGCTGACCTGACGTGATGCCGCGACGTTCGACGATCGCGGGCGATTTCGCGTCCAAGACGGTTGCCAACCCTCCTTTCCCGCGGCCATCAGGCGGGAAAAGGAGATGATGCATGGCCGAGCAGCTGCTGTACCCCGTGCCCAGCGAATGGGCCGCCGAGGCGAAGGTCGATTTCGCCGCTTATGAGGCGATGTACGCGGCCGCAGCGGCTGATCCCGACGCCTTCTGGCTGGAACAGGCGCAGCGGCTCGAATGGATCAAGACGCCGACGGTCGCAGGCGAATGGTCCTTCGACGAGGCGGACTTCGGGATCAGCTGGTTCAAGGACGGCATGCTCAACGTGGCGGCCAACTGCCTCGACCGCCATCTGGCGACCCGCGGCGATCAGACCGCGATCATCTGGGAACCGGACGAGCCGGGCGAGGAGCCCCGGCGCTACACCTATGCGCAGCTCCACCAGGAGGTCTGCCGCTTCGCCAATGTCCTGAAGGGGGAGGGTGTCGGCAAGGGCGATAGGGTCACCATCTACCTGCCGATGATCCCCGAGGCTGCCTTCGCGCTGCTCGCCTGCGCCCGGATCGGGGCCATCCATTCGGTCGTGTTCGGCGGCTTTTCGCCCGACGCGCTGGCCGGCCGCATCCAGGATTGCGATTCGCGCGTGGTGATCACGGCCGATTGCGGCCGGCGTGGTGGCAAGCGGATCCCGCTGAAGGCCAATGTCGACGCCGCCGCGCCGCGTGCCCCCAGCCTGGAAAAGGTGATCGTCATCAAGGCGACCGGCGACCAGGTGCCGATGCATGATCGCGATGTCTGGTATCACGAGGCCGCGGCCAACGTATCGGCCGATTGCGCGCCCGAGCCGATGAAGGCGGAGGATCCGCTGTTCATCCTCTACACCTCCGGTTCGACGGGCAAGCCCAAGGGCGTGCTGCACACCACCGGCGGCTATCTGCTCTGGGCCAGCTTCACCCATGATCTCGTGTTCGATCACCGGCCGGGCAACGTCTTCTGGTGCGCGGCCGACATCGGCTGGGTCACGGGGCACACGTATGTGATCTATGGCCCGCTGGCGAACGGGGCCACGACGCTGATGTACGAGGGTCTGCCCAACTGGCCGGACGCGAGCCGCATCTGGCAGGTAGTCGACCGGCATCAGGTGCATACCGTGTTCACCGCGCCGACGGCGCTGCGCGCGCTGATGAAGGAAGGCGACGCACCGGTGAAGGCGACCAGCCGCAAGAGCCTGAAGCTGCTCGGCACGGTGGGCGAGCCGATCAATCCGGAGGCGTGGCGCTGGTATCATGAAGTGGTGGGCGAGGGGCGTTCCCCGATCGTCGACACCTGGTGGCAGACGGAGACCGGTGGCGCGCTGATCGCCCCGCTCCCCGGCGCGACCGATCTCAAGCCCGGTTCCGCCACCAAGCCGTTGCCGGGCGTCCATCCGCAATTGGTGGACGAGAATGGCCAGGTGCTGGACGGCGCGGTCAGCGGCAATCTGTGCATCACCGCGAGCTGGCCGGGGCAGATGCGCACCGTCTGGGGCGATCACGACCGCTTCTTCCAGACCTATTTCACGACCTATCCCGGCAAATATTTCACCGGCGACGGGTGCCGCCGTGACGAGGACGGTTATTACTGGATCACGGGCCGGGTGGATGACGTGCTCAACGTCTCCGGCCACCGCATGGGCACCGCGGAGGTAGAAAGTGCGCTGGTTCTCCACCCGAAGGTGGCGGAGGCGGCCGTGGTGGGCATGCCGCATGACGTGAAGGGGCAGGGTATCTACGCCTATGTCACGCTCAACTCGGGCGTTGCCGCGGCCGACGACCTCGCGGCGGAGCTGCGCCAATGGGTGCGTCGCGAAATCGGGCCGATCGCCAGCCCCGACGCTATCCAGTTCGCGCCTGGCCTGCCCAAGACCCGCTCGGGCAAGATCATGCGCCGCATCCTGCGCAAGATCGCGGAAGGGGAGGTGGAGAGCCTCGGCGACACGTCCACGCTGGCTGATCCGGGCGTCGTCGACGATCTGGTCGCAAACCGGGCGCAATAAGTAGCGACCAAGCTGCGACCGACGGGCAAGTATTTGAAGCGGCGCGATTAAGTGAAATCGCGTCGCTTTGACGCTGGCCGCGCTTCATGATTAGCCATCGACGTTCCTTTCAAGGGGAGGTCGATCATGACCCATGCTTTCGCACTGCCGGTAAAGACCCGCGAGTTTCAGAACCATCATTTCGATTCCACGATCTGGAATGACTTCACCTTTCGTGACGACGACATCATCGTTTCCACTTACGGCAAGTCGGGGACAACCTGGACCCAGCAGATCGTGGCCCAGCTGCTGTCCGGCGGCGACGCCGCCTTTGCCGTTGCCGAGCTGTCGCCCTGGGTCGACATGCGCATTCCCGGCCGGGACGTGCTGCTGCCGATGCTGGAAGCGCAGTCCCACCGCCGTTTCCTGAAGACGCACCTGCCGGTCGACGCGCTCGTCTTCTCGCCGCGGGCCAAATATATCTATGTCGGCCGCGATGGGCGCGACGTGGCATGGAGCCTGTACAACCACTATCGCGCCTTCACGCCCGAGGCGCTGTTGCTGATCAACGATACGCCGGGCCGCGTCGGGCCGCCGATCCCGCCGGCGGGCGATGACGTCCACGCCTTCTGGCGCACCTGGTTTGCGCAGGACGGCGCGCCTTTTTGGTCCCTGTGGGAGAATGTGCGCAGCTGGTGGGCGATCCGCCATCTCCCGAACGTGCTGATGCTGCATTTCGAGGATCTGAAGCGTGATCTTCCGGGCGAGATGCGCCGGATTGCCGCCTTCCTCGGCATCGCCGTCGACGAGGCGCGCTTCCCCGTGCAGGTGGAGCATTGCACCTTCGACTGGATGCGGCGGCATGGCGAGGCCGTTGTGCCGATGGCCGGCGCGATCTTTGAGAACGGCACTCGATCCTTCATGAACAAGGGTACGAACGGCCGCTGGCGCGATGTCCTGACGGTCAGCGAAAGCGCCGCTTACGAGTCGCGAGCGCGGGCGGAACTGGGGCTGGAATGCGCCCGCTGGCTGTGCGACGGCGATGCCCAGATGCTGCCCTTGGCTGCCTGACGATCGTCGCGGCGCCTCCGTCACACGATTCAACGAGGATTCCGCGCGCTTAGTCACGCCAGCGCGGAGAATCGCTTGACGTGCGTCAAGACTCACTGTCCACCTACCCCATAATATCCACCATGCCGTAAACCCTTGGGGGGGTCGCATTGGGTCAGCAAGACGACGGCGCTTGGCTCACCGCTGAGCTGTTAGAACGCATCCTGGGTTCGGCACGGGCGGCAGGCCCGCATCTGATGATCTCGCGCGGGGATTGTCAGCAGACGCTTGACGCCCTGACCCGGCAAGGCTGGGTGCAGGAAAAGCGCGGGCATATCGTGCTGACCGCCAAGGCACGCGCGCGGCGGCGTACGACGGAAGCGCAGGCCGCCTGAACGGGGGCGGGCGGCGCCCTCCAGCGATCGTGATCGGCTTTCGGACCCAAGTTGGGAGCTTTGCGAACCGCTTCGGCGGCGCCCACAATCCGCTTTATCCCGGCCCCATTGCCGGGTTCCACTGCACTGCGCACCCAAAGGTTTGACGTTTGCGGCTTGGTGGATGCCAGGACGAGCCCGGCACGACGTGCAGAATTTCGCAAGAATTCTAGAAAGACCGTCGCCTGGTCAGGCGACAGACTCGGCATGCGCAGCGCACGTTACCACTGCCTTGCGGCTAAGCCTGCCCTTCGCCGGAAGGGTAGTCCTGATCAGCTCGGGTGAGCTTTAGCTGAAACCGTGTGCTGCGCCTTGCTCGCCATCGGGCATGGCAAGCGGCGGCGGAGATGTCCCCGCCGCTGATCAAACCCTGCGCCTCAGGCAGCGACGGCGTAAGGCTTGATTTCGCCCGACAGATACAGATTGCGCGCCTTGGCGCGGCTCAGCTTGCCCGAGCTCGTGCGCGGCAGCGTGCGCGGCGGGATCAGCTCGATCACGCAGTTCATGCCGGTCACCGCACGCACGCGATCGCGGATCTCGTCTCGCAGGCGGCTGCGCTCCTCATCGTCGGAGGTGCGGCACTGCACCAGCACTGCCGGTGTCTCTTCGCCGCCCGGGGTGGTAATGGCGAAGGCGGCAATATCGCCCTGCTTGAAGCCGGGGAGCTGCTCCACCGCCCATTCGATGTCCTGCGGCCAATGGTTGCGGCCGTTGACGATGATCATGTCCTTCGCCCGGCCGACGATGTAGATATAGCCGTCCGAGAGATAGCCCATGTCGCCGGTGTCGAGCCAGCCGCCCTTCATGCAGGCGTCGGTCGCTTCGGGATCGCGGAAATAGCCGACCATCACCGATGGGCCGCTGCACCACACCTTGCCGATCGCGCGTTCGGGGAGCGGCGTGCCGTCTTCCTCGCGGATCTCCACCTTCATGTCGCGCACCGGCTTGCCGCAATTGACGATCGCGCGATAGCGCTGCGGACGGTCCTGCCCGGCGGGCACGCCCGAAAGCTGTGTCTCCTCGACCAGCTCAACGCGAATGCCCTCGCCTGGCGGCATGATCGACACGGCGAGCGTCGCCTCGGCGAGGCCGTAAGAGGGGAGGAACGCGCGTGCTTGGAAACCGGCATCCGCGAAGGCGTCGACGAAGCCCTGCATCACGTCGGGCCGGATCATGTCGGCGCCATTGCCCGCGAGCCGCCAGCGCGACAGGTCGAACCGGTCGGCGGCCTTGGTCTGGCTCGACATGCGCCGCGCGCAGATATCGTAGCCGAAGGTCGGCGAATAGCTGATCGAGGTGCCCGGGTTGCGGCTGATGAGGTCGAGCCAGGCGAGCGGGCGCCGCGCGAAATCCTCGGTCTTCAGGTAATCGACCGACACTTGGTTGGCGATCGGCGACAGGAAGCAGCCGACCAGACCCATGTCGTGATACCAGGGCAGCCACGAAATGCAGCGGTCGCTCTCGATCAGCTCCATGCCGTGCGCATGTGCCGCCAGATTGTTCAGCAGCGCGTGATGGGTGATCGCCACGCCATGCGGGAAGCGCGTGGAGCCGCTGGAATATTGCAGATAGGCGATATCGTCGCCCGAGGCCGCGGGCAGCGCCACAGGCTCCGCCGCGCGCGACAGCAGATCGCCCCAGTCGACGCCCGTCGTGCCGGTCGCGGCCGCGGCGGCGCCGGCCATTTCCGACAGTTCCGGCGGATAGATCAGCATCACCGGATCACAGCTTTGCAGCTGCACGCGAAGCTGGTCGATATAGGATTCCTTGCCGCCAAACGACGTCGGAAGGGGGAGCGGCACCGGCCAGGCACCGGCATAGACCGTGCCGAAGAACAATGCGGCGAATTCCGCGCTGGTTTCCGCAACAAGCGCAACGCGGTCGCCAGGCGCGATCCCTGCGGCGATCAGGCGAAACGCCGCCGCCTTCGCGTCGGTTTGCAGCTCGCGAAACGGGTACGGGCGGACCAGCGTGCCGCGCGCATCGTGGAAGTTCAGCCCGCGCTCGCCCTGCGCCGCATAGTCGAGCGCTTCGCCAAGCGTGGCGAAGTCGGCGAATCGGCGCGGCTTCGAATCGCTGCTCGGGGTGGGGATCAGGGTCGCGCTCGTCATGTTTGTTTTGCTCAAAATCTCGCTCGTGGTGCCTCGGGGGCGCCGACGCTTATCAGGACGGCCACGTGCCGGGCCGGGCATCTGATAGAACGCCACGTTCAAATTCCAATGTCACTGTGGCAACAAGAAGGCGGATGACCAACGATCGACGCTCTCCGCCGCCGCTGGACGCCGCCAAGCTGGAGGCGCTGGCGTTGCGCTATGTCGAGCGGTTTGCCACCACGCGCGGCAAATTGGCGAGCTATCTTGCGCGAAAGGTGCGGGAACGGGGATGGACCGGCGCCCCTGTCGATCCGGCCGAGCTTGCGGATCGGATGGCGGGCCTGGGCTACATCAACGACGGTTTGTTCGCCGAAGCGCGGGCGCGTTCGCTTACCCGCCGGGGCTATGGCGTGCGGCGCGTATCCCAGGCGCTGCGTGCGGCCCATGTGGAGGAAGACGATGTCGCCCCCGTGCTGGAGCAAAGCGCGGCCGAGGCCCTGTCGAGCGCCCTGGCGCTTGCCCGCCGCCGCCGCTTCGGCCCCTTTGCGCAGGTACCGGCCGATGATCGCACGCGCGAACGGCAGATCGCGGCCATGTTGCGTGCAGGCCATTCCTTCATCCTCGCGCGGCGCATCGTTCAGGCGGCACCGGGAGAGGTGCCAGAGGGCGATCAATGATAACGGTATCCACTCTGCGTGTTGTGCAGCGCGACAACCATGCTAGCGTGTTTTTCCGGGGGAATGGATGAACATGCGCAGCGACCCGCCTGAGGACGGTGATGAAACTGGCGCCTTGCTGAGCGAGGATGATGGCGTGCGCGTTGCGGGCACGCTGAAGTGGTTCGACGTGACCCGCGGCTTCGGCTTCCTGGTGCCCGATGAGGCGGAGATCGGCGATGTGCTGATTCATTTTTCCGTTCTTCAGCCGCTTGGCCGCCGTAGCTTGCCGGAAGGCACCCGGATCAGCGCCGTCGCGATCCGGCGCGAGCGCGGCTATCAGGCGCGCGAAATCCTGACGATCGACACCTCCACCGCCGTTGAGCCCGCCCCCCGGCCGGTCAACCGGGTCGACCCGTTGACGCTGATCGACGAAGCCGGCGACTGGGAGCCGGTGTCGGTGAAGTGGTTCAATCGCCTGAGGGGATATGGTTTTCTCGTGCGGGATGGCGCGCCGGGCGATATCTTCGTGCATATGGAAACGCTGCGCCGCGGCGACATTGCGGAAATCCTGCCCGAGGAGCGGCTGCGCGCGCGGGTGGTTGACGGGCGCAAGGGGCCGATGGCGGTCAGCGTCGTACGGGAGAATTAAACAATGAAGCTTCACGGCCTGGCGGCGCTGGCGCTGCTGATCGGCGCGTCGGCCTGTACCGGTCGCGATGCGGCGGCGACAGCGGGGAATGAGGCGGCACAGGCGCCGCTTACCGAGGTGACCATCGCCAGCGCGAATGGGCGGCACGTCTTCCGGGTGGAAATCGCCGACACGGTCGCCAAGCAGCAGCGCGGCCTCATGTACCGGACGGACATTCCCAAGGACGGCGGCATGTTGTTCGCACCCTATCCGCCCGAAGGCGGCGGCCCGCGGGAGGCGAGCTTCTGGATGCGCAACACGCCCTCTCCGCTCGACATCATTTTCATCCGTGCCGATGGCACCATCGCGCGCATCGCCGAGAATACCGTGCCCTTCTCGGAAGCGCAGGTTCCTTCGGGCGAACCGGTCGCGGCGGTGCTGGAGCTGAACGGCGGCCGCTCGGCCGAGCTCGGCATTGCGGAAGGCGACAAGGTCACCTGGGCAAAGTGAGCGGCGGCGCCTCCCGCCGCTTGGGGG
>NZ_LSKH01000135.1:0-415 GCF_001557395.1 Sphingomonas sp. CCH5-D11
CGCCCTGCCCGCCCCGCTCGCCGCGCCGTCCGCGCCGGTCGTCCGCTCGCCGCCTCATCAGCCGCGCGCTCACCCGTCGCGCGGCTCTCTGCTCCCGCTGCGCCCTGCTGCATCGCGCCCTCTCCCCCGCTGCCCTGGACGCCCGCCACCGGACGAGCCCCCAAACGCCGACGGGCCGGGAACGACAGGGTTGCCCCCGCGCTCACCGGCCCGTCACCGCATCGAGCCGGCGGCGCTGCCCTCGCGCCTGCACTTCCTCGATGTTCCTGTTTTGTACCTAAAGAGCGTCGCGCTGTCAAGCGGCTTTCGCTTGCCCTGGCGCGCTGGCCTCGTCAGTGATCCCGCCGAACGGTTCTTGGGGAGGATCAATGAGCAGCTACGACGTGGTGATCGTTGGTGCGGGCCATGGCGGGGC
>NZ_LSKH01000136.1:0-5526 GCF_001557395.1 Sphingomonas sp. CCH5-D11
GGCCTGTTCCGCCCTTCCCGCCCCCGCTCGCCGCCTAGATGTCGATCGAGCGCACGAAATCGACAATGAACGGGCGCACCCGTTCCGCAATCTCGTCACCGGCAAGCGCCAGATGCGCTGGTGTGCTGCTGAGCTTGCGCACCGCCTGACGCACCTTGGTCTCCTGGTCCTTGAACTTGAAGAACAGCACCTGAGTGATGGTGCGCTTGGCGTCGATGGAAAAGCACACCAGCGTCATCTGCGGATTGCCGGCATCGTCCACATCGACATGGCCGACCTGGAATTTCGCGCCGCGCGCATGGGCGCTCGACCGGTCGAAGACGGTGATCCACGGCGCGTCCTCGTCCATGTCGCCCAGCCCTTTCAGCACGGCGAGCACGATGGAGGCGGCGGCGGCACCGGGCGCCAGCGCGGCGGTAACAACGGGAATGATCGCGCGGTGCACGTCGCCGCCCTGCTCATCCAGCCGGCGTTCCACCTGCTCCATATCCGCCAGCCGCCAGCCGACCGTCTGCAATACCTCCGAATATTTGTCGTACCAGGCGAAGGGTTCGGCGTCCGGCCTGGTCTTCATCGCCTTGTCGGCGGCAAGCTGCGCCAGCAGCATGGTGTCGGCCACGCGCCGCCGCAGATCTGCAGGCACGGCGGCGGTAAATTCGGTAAGCTGCGTGCCGATCGCCAGCGCTTCCTGCCCCGCGCCCGTTATCGGAACGCTTTCAATACGTTCCAAGAAAGCGCCGCTTTCCGGCAAGTCGAGCGCGCGAACATAGTCGCGAACCTTTACGGGACTGCTTTTCAGCATAGAACAGTTCCTTCGCAATATGGGTGCAAGCAAATAACCACGCCGACGCAACACTTGCGAATCACTTGGACTTGGCGGACAGTGATAGATGAGAAATCCGCGGGGGTTAACATGTCAACCGACGGTTTCATGCGATCCATGCCGTTCATCTTGCGGTGGGAGGGTGGGTTTGTGGACCATCCCGCGGATCCCGGCGGCGCAACCAACAAGGGGGTGACGCAGGCGGTCTATGATCGCTGGCGCAGGCGTCAGGGGCTGGCGCCGCGCTCCGTCCGGCAGCTGGACGAAGGCGAGATGAACGCCATCTATCGCCAGGGCTATTGGGTGCCGCCGCGCTGCGATCTGCTGCCGGTCGATCTCGATCTGGTGCAATTCGACACGGCCGTGAACATGGGGCCGGGCCGGGCGGTGAAGTTTCTGCAACATGCGGTGGGCGCGGTGCCGGACGGCGATTTCGGCGAGAATACCCGCAAGGCGGTGGACCGGGCGGACGGCGGCGCGGTGGCGCGTTATTGCGACCGGCGCGAGCGGTTCTATCACGCCATTGTGGCGAACAAGCCGTCGCAGAAGGTGTTCCTGAAAGGCTGGATGAACCGGCTGAACGCGCTGCGCGGGGCGGCCGGGCTGCCTGGTTTCGAAAGCGTGGGCGCGGTGGTGGACTTCGGCGATGCCGATTACATCGCCCGGGTGCCCGATGATGAAAGCGGGGATCCGCTGCTGAACTGAGCATCGCGCGGGAGCACCGGGCCCATGCCCCATATCACCTTCATTCACGGTATATCGAACAAGCCGCCCGCCAAGGATCTGCTGCGCCTGTGGCGCGCGGCAGTGGGCGACGGCACGGACGGGCTGTCGCTGGGAGATCTCGGCATCACCAGCGACGTCGTTTACTGGGCGGACCTGCTCTACGAGGCGCCGGACGAGAATTTGGCGGCTTATGAAGGCGTGCTGGAAAACAGCCCGGCGGCGATCGATGCGGGCGGTGATGTGGCGCCCGTCCAGCCGGAAAGCGCCGAGGAGGAAGCCTTTCTGATCGGGCTGCGCGCGAAGATGACCGCGGTAAGCGGCGCGGCGATGGTGGACGAAGCGGCCGGGATGGCGGCCGAGGACGCCCCACCCGCGGCGCTGGAGCGCATTCCGCTGCCCTGGTTCCTGAAGAAGCGCTTTCTGGAAGCCTATCTGCGCGACGTGCATCATTATCTGTTCGACACGTCCTTCGCCCCGCCCGGCCGCCCGCCGCCGCTGCCGATCCGACGGACGATCCGCGAGCGCTGCGTCGCCACGCTCGGCGCGGCGCGCTCGGCGCCGCATGTGGTCGTCTCGCACAGCCTTGGCACGGTGATCGCTTACGACTGCCTGAAACGTGTGGCGGATTGCCCGGCGATCGACGGGCTGATCACGATCGGCAGCCCGCTCGGGCTGGACGAGGTGCAGGATCAGCTCGCTCCCGAATGGACGCGCGACGATGGTTTTCCCGGCGAACGGCTGCGCGGCGGTTGGATCAACCTGTTCGACCGGCTGGACCCGGTGTGCGGCTTCGACCCGTTGCTCGCCAATGACTTCAAGGCGAACGGCGAGCGGCTGGTGGAGGATCTTGTGGTGGAGAATGACGGCGCCTGGCGCCACTCGGGCACCAAATATCTGCGCCAGCCGGCCTTCCGCCGTGCGCTGCGCGGCCTTCTGGGAATAGCGGAATGACCGACCCGACCGAACCGTTCGACCCTCCCGATGTCACGGACGCGATGATCGCGCGGTTGAAGGCGGCGGGCGACGACAGAACGGTGAACGAGGCGGTCGCGTTGCTGGATCGGCTCCGCGCGGTGCGCGCCTTCGTACAGGTGGAGCAGCTTGCCGAGCAGATCCGCCGGCGAAATCCCGGCCATGTGCGTGCGCGGCGGCTCTACGGCCAGGCACTGATCGAGAGCGGCCGGCCGACCGCGGCGATCGACGTGCTGCGCGTGATGCGCGACGATCTGCCACCCGACCATCCCGAACGCGCGAAGGCGGCCGGGCTGATCGGGCGCGCGTTCAAGGAAATGTTCTTCGACGCTGGCGATGATGCGGCGCTGGCCGGCTGGGCGCTGGATCACGCGCTGACCGCCTATCGCATCGCCTATGAACATGATCCGGTCGCCAATGCGTGGCAGGGCGTCAACCTGCTCGGCCTCTCGGCGAAAGCGCAGGAGATCGGCCGGAAGGCGCCGGTGGACCCGGCGGCGATCGCGCGCGACATCCTGGCGCAAGTCGATGCCTTGCCCGAGGAGCAACGCGGGCCGTGGCAAAGCGCATCGGCGGCCACGGCGGCGCTTGCGCTAGGCGACTGGGAGGCGGCGCAGGAGCGTTTCAAGGTCTTCCTCACCGACAAGGGGGCGAGTGCCTTTCAGATCGGCAGCACGCTTCGCGAATTGCTGCGGACCTGGAATATCGAGGGGCGCAGCGGCGGGCATGACCTGGTCGCCGCGCTCAACGTGCGCATGGCGCAGGAGCCGGACGGCGCCGCCGACCTTTCCGTCGATGAAGTGCGGGCTGAAACCGCGCGGCTCAGCGCGGCGGACGACCAGGACAAGGCCGGGCGGTTCGAGGCGGTGCTGGGCAACGCCGGCTTCCAATCCTACCGATGGTGGAAGAACGGCATGGAACGGGCGCAGGCGGTCGCCTCCGTGCGTGACAGCGTGACGGGGCAGCGCGTCGGCACCGCCTTTCTGACCACCGCTGCCGCCTTCGGGCTCGAGACGCCGGACGATCAGCTGATCGTCACCAACTATCACGTGGTGAACGCCGCAGGCGAGTTCGTCGACCGCAACACCCGCCAGCGCGCGCTGAAGCCAGACGAGGCGGAGGTGGTGTTCGAAGCGGTGGACAGCACGCCCTATCAGGTGGCGGAAATCCTCTGGTCATCCGACAATCAGCGCCATGACGTGACATTGCTTCGGCTGGCCGAGCGCGTACCCAACGTCCGGCCGCTGAGGACGAATACGCAGCTGCCGCTCCGTGCGGAGGAGCTGGGCGACGGCACGGTCCCGCGCGTCTATGTGATCGGCTATCCCGGTGGGCGCGACCTCGCCTTCTCCTTCCAGGACAATGAACTGCTGGACCATGAGGGCCCGGCAAGCGGCCGGCCGCAGATCGAGGGCGTGTGCCGCGTGCATTACCGCGCACCGACGGAGGGCGGCAGCTCCGGCAGCCCGGTCTTCAACTATGGCAGCTGGGAGGTGATCGCCGTCCACCACAAGGGCGGGCGAAGCGGGATGCCGAAGCTGAACGGCGTGGTCGGCGAATATGGAGCCAATGAGGCGATTTCCGTCGCCTGCATCGCGGACGCTATCCGGAAGGAAGCGGCCGTAGGCAGCTTGGCGGCACGAGGCTGATCGCGACGCCGCACGGAACACGGGCCCATCGCGCCCCGCTCGCCCGGAGCAACGCCGGCTGACGCTCGCTCCGGGCGTGTTGTTCGACAGGCTCAGGCGAGCAGCGATCTCGCGCCGCCCGCCCTTCGCCGCACCTTATCGATCAGGCCTCCTGGATCGCCGACAGGCGCCACTGACCCTGCGGCTCGCGCCTGAACGTCCACAATTCGGTGGTGTCGGTCGGGCGCGACGAGTCGCCTTCCAGCACCGCGCCGGTGCTGCGATCGAGCATCACGTCCGTGCTCTCGTAGCGCATGGCGATGGTGGCATAATCGGTTGCGCCCTCGCGCCATGCCTCCGCCACCTCGGCATCGAGCAGGCGCGTGCCGGCCACGCTGTTGCGGCGTCCGGCGGTGGCGTTCTGGCTCAGCTCCTCGGCGAAATAGGACATCACTTCGGGCGTGGTACGCTCGCGCAGGCGGCCGAAATCCTCGTTGGAGAAGGCGTCCTGCACTTCCGTCAGCAGCCGTTCGAAATCATGCCGGTCGGCGTCGTTGATGGCGATGTCCGCACCCTGGTCCTGCACCGCCGGGCGCAGCGCGGAAACGGTCGCTGACGGCGCGGCCTGCGGCGCCTGATGGCCAGAGAAGGACGAAGCCATGCCGCGCCCGTTGCCGGCACCGGCGCCGGCAAAGGCATGGGCCGGCGCGCCCGTCGACTTGCGGCGGAACAGGCGAAACAGGAAGAACAGCAGGCCGCCGATCAGCACGATCTGCAACAGCGCCATCACCGCGCCGGCACCGCCCAGCGCGCCCATTCCGCCGCCCAGCAGCGCGCCGATCAGCCCGCCCGCGAGCAGGCCACCCAGCAGCCCCTTGGCCATGCCGCCGCGCTGACTGGTGGCGGCGGCGCCGGCACCGGCCGCGGCAGTGCCCGCCTGCGTCGCGCCGGCCGGCCGGTCGGTCATCGACCGCTGCATGGGCGCCGTCTGGCGCGGGGCGACATTGGTGGTCGCCGGCGCATTATAGGTGCGCGCGCCCCGGCTGCCGAAGCTGCCTCCACGCCGCGCATCGGCCTCCAGCGGCGCGGTGAGCATCACGGTGGCCGCAAGGCCGATGCCAACGGCGGCGAAGGTGCCCTTCTTCAAGCGGATCATCATATCTCCTCAGACGAACAACGTCTTATCTTTGTCAGCTTACAGGTCGTGCGAAGTCGGCAGTGCTGGCCTCAATCGAACAATTCCTCCAGGAACGACTTGCGGCGCTTGGGCGGCTTGCCGTGACCGTGGCGATAGGAATCGTGCGCATATCCTTGATTTCCCTGCGCATGCGTCCCCCAGGGGCTCGGCGCGGCGGACGGATAAGCGGGCGGCGGCGG
>NZ_LSKH01000137.1:0-12020 GCF_001557395.1 Sphingomonas sp. CCH5-D11
GGCCATGATGGCGAGACGCATGGAGGCTTTCTCCTTCTGCCTGCACGCTCGATGTGAAAAAACGGGAGCCCGACAGCATAGCTGTCGAGCTCCCGCTCCGCAGTGAACGGTTTAGTTCTGGGGCGGCACGGTCGGCGTCGTGGTCGACGGCGACGTCGGGCTTGCCGTGGTGTCCGCGCTCGGATCAGTCATGTCGCTGCTGGGCTGGCTCGGTGCCGGCATGGTCGTACGCGACCTCGTGGACGGTGACGTGCCGGTGGTCGGCTCCTGCGTTGACATGGTGGAGTCGGTTGCGGTTCCCGCCGGTGCGGTGGTGGTCGACTGCGACGGCGACGTCGTGGTCGACTGCGCGACCGCCGCACCCGGAATAGCCAAGGCAGCGGCGGCGATAAGACCGAAGGTCTTCATTCTACTCTCCTGTACAAACACTCGAAACTTGTGAGAGTAAAATGCCTGAGATCGCAAAAGGTTCGTCCGAGTAACGCTACTCAGCCTCGCCTCGTCTCAATATAAATACTGATGGACGCCGGCTGTTCTACGTAATTTTACGCACATTGGGCGCGATGCAGCAGGAACTGATCGGCCAGAACCAGCGCCATCATTGCTTCAACCACGGGAACGCCGCGGATTCCGACGCAGGGATCATGGCGACCGCGAGTGGCGATTTCCGTCGCGTCGCCCGCGCGAGAGATCGTTTGCACCGGGGTCAGGATCGAACTGGTCGGCTTGAATGCGGCGCGAAGACGGATCGGCTGGCCCGTGGCGATCCCGCCGGCGATGCCGCCCGCGTGATTGGCCAGGAACGCCGGGCCATCAGCACCGGGGCGCATCGGATCGGCGTTTTCCTCACCGCTCAGCGCTGCCGCGGCGAAGCCGTCCCCGATCTCGACACCCTTTACGGCATTGATCGACATGATCGCGGCCGCCAGCTCGCTGTCGAGCTTGGCATAAAGTGGCGCCCCCCATCCCGCGGGCACGCCCGTCGCCTCGCACGTCACCACGGCGCCGAGCGACGAGCCGGCCTTGCGCGCTCTGTCGACCTTTTCCTCCCAGCGGGCTGCCGCCGCAGCGTCGGGGCAGAAGAAAGGATTGGCGTCGATCTGCGCATCGTCAAAGGCGGCGGGGTCGATCGCGTCGCCACCGATCGCCTCCACCCAGGCACGGATCCTGACGCCCGGGACCACGGCGCGCGCGACGGCGCCAGCCGCGACCCGTGCCGCCGTCTCTCGCGCCGAGGAACGGCCACCGCCGCGATAATCGCGAAAGCCGTATTTTGCGTCATAGGCATAATCGGCGTGACCGGGGCGATACGCCTGAGCGACTTCCGAATAGTCCTTCGAACGCTGGTCCACATTCTCGATCATCAGGCTGATCGGTGTGCCGGTGGTGCGGCCTTCGAACACCCCGGAGAGGATGCGCACCCGATCCGGCTCACGCCGCTGCGTCGTGAAGCGGGAGGTGCCCGGCCGGCGCTTGTCCAGCCACGGCTGAATATCGGTTTCGGCGAGCGCGATCCCCGGAGGGCAGCCGTCAACCACCGCGCCAAGCGCCGGACCATGCGATTCGCCCCAGGTGGTGAAGCGGAAGACGCGGCCAAAGGTGTTGAAGCTCATGCTGCCCCCAGGCGCGAAAAGGCCGGCGCGTGCCGGGCGGCTTCACGGACGCCGCAGGGCACCAGCCCACCCTGCAGCGGCAGAGCCATGAAATAATCGCCGGCATAAGGCGAATCGAAGTTGCGCGCGACGGCGGGATCATAGCCGAACCGCCCGTAGAACGCGGGATCGCCGAGGACGAAGCTGAGCACCACGCCGGCCGCTTCCAGCCGCTCATGCGCGGCATGGATCAGGGCATCGGCAATCCCCTGGTGCCGATACGGCTCGGCAACCGCGACGGGGGCAAGCGCCACCGCGGCCACCGCCTGGCCGCCGACCGTCACATCCATGCGGCTGAACACCACCGCTCCGGCGAGCGCGCCCGTTTCCTCATCATCGGCCACCAGCGTCAGGACCATGTCCCCCGCGATGCAGAGCTCGCGCACGAGATCCGCTTCTGCCGGCGCCGGGAAGCTGGCGCGCAGCAGGCCGTCGATCGCGGCAACATCGGCCGCGCTGGCTGGGCGGATCACCATCGCCATCGCGATCAGGCCAGCGCGATGTCCGGTGCGTCCTCCGCCTTCATGCCGATCACGTTATAGCCGGCATCGACATGATGGACCTCTCCGGTCACGCCGCTGGCCAGATCGCTCAGCATGTAAAGACCGGCGCCGCCGACGTCCTCGATCGTAACGTTGCGCTTCAGCGGCGAGTTCAGCTCGTTCCACTTCAGGATCAGGCGGAAATCGCCAATGCCGCTTGCCGCCAGCGTCTTGATCGGGCCGGCCGAGATGGCGTTGACGCGGATGTTATCGCGGCCGAGATCAACGGCGAGATATTGCACGCTGGTTTCCAGCGCAGCCTTGGCGAGGCCCATCACGTTATAATGCGGGATGACCTTTTCGGCGCCGTAATAGCTCAGCGTCAGCAGGCTGCCACCCTCCGGCATCATCTTCGCCGCGCGCTGCGCCACCGCCACGAACGAATAGACGCTGATGTTCATGGTCAGCAGGAAATTGTCGAGGCTGGTGTCGACGAAGCGGCCGCGGAGCTCGTTCTTGTCGGAGAAACCGATGGCGTGAACCACGAAGTCGATCGTCGGCCAGGTCTCGGCGAGCTTTGCGAAAGTGGCGTCAAGCGCCGCCATGTCGCTGACGTCGCAATCGTACAGATGCGCGGTGCCGAGCTGTTCGGCGAGCGGGCGGACGCGCTTTTCCATGGCGTCGCCCTGATAGCTGAAGGCGAGCTCGGCGCCCGCTTCCGACAGCTTCTTGGCGATGCCCCAGGCGAGCGACTTGTCGTTGGCAAGCCCCATGATGAGCCCGCGTTTGCCTGCCATCAATCCGTTCACAACACTGCCTTTGCTTCCAGCCCGGGGGGCGCTCCCTCTAGACCGTTCTCCGGGGGTTCCGCCAGTGCTGCGTTGAGATGAGCCCCGAACACCATGCCGAGACCGATGAGATAGAAAAACAACAGCATCACCACCACTCCGGCAAGGCTGCCGTAGGTGAGATCATAGCCGCCAAGGTTCGACAGAGCCCAGGGCAGGCCAGCCGTCATGGTGACCCACCAAATCGCCGTGAACAGCGCGCCCGGCCATTTGCGGCTTTCCGAATAACGGTATTTCGAGGGGGTGACGAAATAGAACAGCATGTAGAGCGCCCCGAACATCACCAGGCCGGGGATGGCACGACTGATGCCGATCCAGCCCGCCACGTCTTCGGCCCATGGCAAGAGCTGGTAGATGAACTGCTCCGCCGCCACGAGGATGCCCTGCACCAGAAACGACAGGAGCGCGACGATCACCGAGGCGACGATCCCGAGGCTGAGGCCGAGGCGCGCACGCCACAGAGATTGTGAACTGTGCGTGCCATAGGCGCGGCGAAAGATCTCCCGGATCGTCTCCACGAAGCTTCCGACCGTCCACAGCCCGACCAGCGCGCCGAACCACAGCAGCGAGCCGGTCCGCGCCGCCAGCACATCCGTGATCGGCTTGCGCAGGATGTCGGCGACGTTGGGCGGCAGGACATGGAGGAAAGATTCCACCGCCTGCCGCGTCCCTTCATTCTGCCCCAGCAGTGAAAGAACCGCCGCCGCAACGATGAAGAACGGGAACACCGTCATCAGGGCCAGATAGGCAAGATTGCCCGCATGGATGAAGCCGTCATTGTACACGCCGGTGCCGGCGCGTTTCAGCACCTCATAGGCGAAACTGCCCGGCTTCACCTTTGCAAGCTGGCGATCGAGCTTCACCCGCGCCTGCCCGTGATGCCTGCGATCCTCGGGCGTCAGCGTGGCGGTCTCGTCGCTCAAGATCTCTGCCCCTCATGATGGCCGCTTGGTTCGGGGGATCAGACGCCCATGTCGGCGCGCGGGTTCCCGCCGCCCGACCAGCTCTCCACGAAGCTGGACAGCGCGGCGTCCTCCGCGGGCAGATCGACCATCAGCGTGACGAGCTGGTCGCCGCGCGTTCCGTCCTTCTTGTGGAAGCCTTTGCCCTTCAGTCGCAGAGTCCGGCCGGAGGTAGAGCCCTTGGGCACCGTCAGCATCACCGGCTTCTCAACGGT
This sequence comes from Sphingomonas sp. CCH5-D11, assembly GCF_001557395.1. Classification (NCBI taxonomy): domain Bacteria; kingdom Pseudomonadati; phylum Pseudomonadota; class Alphaproteobacteria; order Sphingomonadales; family Sphingomonadaceae; genus Sphingomonas; species Sphingomonas sp. CCH5-D11. The sequence goes on from NZ_LSKH01000137.1 coordinate 4,160, forward strand.
CGGCACCTTGACCGGCCCGCCCTGGACCGCCTCCGCAAGGGTGATCGGCAGGTTCAGGCGTACGTCATCGCCATCGCGCGTGAAGAAGCGGTGCGGCTGCACGTCGATGGTGACGATTGCATCGCCTGCCCCGCCCGGCCCCTGTTCGCCCTTTCCCGGCAGGCGCATCTGCGTGCCGGTTTCGACGCCGGCAGGTAGCTTCAGGTCGATCGTCTTGCCATCGGCAAGGGTAATCCGCTGCGGCGCGCAGGCGGCGGCGTCAATGAACGGCACGCGCAGACGGTAGGCCGTGTTCGCGCCCTTGGGTGGAGGCTGGCGACGCCCGAAGCCGCCGGCAAAGCCGCCGCCCGTCGCGCCACCCCGGCCGCCGAACAGCCCTTCAAAGATGTCCGACATATCAACGCCTTCGGCACCGCCGAAGTCCTGGCTCCGAAAACCGCCGCCACCGCCGCCCTGCCGCGCCCCGCTGAAGCCGCCAAAGCCGGCCCCGAACGGGGAGGCGGGATTGCCATCCGCGTCGATCTCGCCGCGATCGAAGCGGGCACGCTTATCCTTGTCGCTGAGCAGGTCGTAGGCGGCGGTCACATGGCTGAATCGCTCCGCGGCCTTGGGATTGTCCTTGTTGCGATCGGGATGCAGCTCCTTGGCGAGCTTGCGATAGGCCTTCTTGATATCAGCCTCGGTGGCGCTCCGCGCCACACCGAGCGTAGAATATGGATCCGCCATTGTTGCCCCAGTTGGTGTATTACCTGACTATGTGGGGGAGGCGCCCGGCGAGTGCAATGCGGCTGACCATGCGGCGTCGCGCACGGAAATGGGCCATGCTGGCGGCATTAACCATCTTCCCGTCTTTTCGACCGCGGCTGCAGGTAGCAGGGCGTGCCCATGCGTAAGGAAGCGAGTGTGCATCTGATCGATGCGGTGCGAAGAGCGTTGCAGGTGGCGGACGGGCTAGGCCTGTCGGAAACCAGCCTTCATCTGAATGCTGCGCTGATCACGCTGGACGGCCGGGGCATTCCCCCGCAACCTGCGCGGACCCGATCACTTCACTGACCTTGCCGGGAGGATTCGCTGGCGGCAGCCGCGGCGGTTTGCGGCACGCTGACCGTCGCGGCGGCATCTTGCGCATCGCGCAGGTGCAGCGTCAGCCTGCCGTCGGCCGGTCGGGGAACCTGGATCGTCCCCCCGGTGAAGCCGTCAGCGATCGCCGTCTCCCCGCCGCCGGTGATGCTACGGAGCAGGAAGAGGCCGCTGCCCGTCAGGGTGCAGGTGGCAGCGTCCGTGGCGCATGTGATCGAGGAAATCCGCGGCAGCCGCACCAGCGTGCCCAGAGGCTTCCAGTCACCGGCGACCTCCCCCTGCACCAGACGGAAACGCAGCGGCCCGCGAGCGGCATCACCCAGCGCCGCAACGGGATCGAGGGTGGCGATCGCCACGCGATCGTCCTGAAGGCGCACCGGCAGCCGTGCCGATCCACCGGTCTCGCCGGCTTCCACCTCGATCCGATCGCGCGACGTGAAGCGCGTGGCCCCGGCGGCGCGAACGGAAAAGGTGAGGCGGGCATCCTGCGGCACCAGATCCGGCCGGGCGAGCGCAAGCGGCACTGCCGCGCCGGAGGCGGCAGGTTCCAGCGAAGTGGCGATCACCGTGGCGGCCGGCCGGGCGGGCATCACACGGACCGGCACGCGGACGGAGCGTCCATCCGCCAACGTGGCGCTGCCGGAAAGCTCGCCGGCCTTGATCTCTTCCGCCGCGCTCGCTTCCGCCGCCATGTCGAGCCGATCGGTCGTCCCGTCGCGACCAAGCTTCTTCGCGCGGAAGGTGATCGCGCCGACTTGCAACGTCCTTACCTGATCGAGGCGGGTTCCCGTGAGCGTCCCCGCGCGGTCGCCGGCATGGAAAGCAAATCCGGTGAGACGCGCGGCCTCCGCATAGGCGCGCAGGTCGAGACGGCTTGGCTGATCGACACCGTGGCTGCGGATCAGAAGCGCCACGGGCCCCGGTTCGATGCCGGTGAGCGGCACCTTGAGCGCCAGCGTACCGTCGGCCTCGGCGGTCCATGTCACCGGCCGGCGCGCGCCATCACGTTCGAGCCAGACGTCTGAGACGCAGCTGGCTGCTCCACCGGTGAGCACCAGAGGCGTTTCCCGACCAACGACCATTGTCGATCCGTCCGCGCGCCAGGCATTCGGCGCGGGGCTGACCAGGCGGAAACGCGGACCGTCGAATGGCTGAAAGCCCCAATAACCCTGCAACCGCGCCTCCGCCCCCACGGCGAGCGGCACCGGCGGCGTGCCGACATCACCAACGACGAAGCCGCCGTCGGCGGGGCTGGCGGTGACCGGAAGATCCAGCATGGTTCCGGCGGCGGTTGGCACCCGCAGCGACATGGCGCGCGGGTAATCGGTCGAGAAGACGAGCGGCGCCCCGCCGACCGGAAGAACCAAGCCGGGCCGTGTGAGGCACAGCGGATCGGCGCTCTTGACCGAGAGAACGGGCAGGGTCGGCGGCGCGACCGTGGGAAGCGCTGCGACGAGCACCGACTGCGGCTTGCGAAAGGACGGGACGGTATTGAGGAGCAGCTCGATCCGTCCGGCGCGCGGAACGCTCAAGGCCGGAATGAACCGCAATTGCGCCGATTGGAACGCGCCCAGCATCCGCGCCAGATCACGCATGACGCCGATATAGCCGCTGTAATAGCCGAAGCCGCCCTGCGGCGTCGCGCTGAGCTGAAGCGCGATATTGGCAGGCGCGCCGGCAAGCGTCTGCGCGATGGAGCTGGTCTGGCTGTCCGCCAGCACAGCGGCATTGCCGCTTTGGGCGAGACAGGCAGCGCGCGGATCCGTCTGGCGCAGCAGACAGGCGGAATCGAGCTTGATCGCGAGGCTGTCGGCCAGTTTCGGAGAAATCCGGGCCACGTCGGTTGGGTCGCGCCTGCGGACCTGATCAAGGAAGGTTTCAAGCCGTGTGCGATCAAGCATGGCCTGGTTCAGTTCCTGCGACGCGCGCACGAACGCGCCGGGCTGTTCGCGTACCGCTTTCGCCACCGCATCCAGCGCGCCGCCCGTGTCCGGGACCAGGAACACCAATGCCTGCTGCGCGCCCTCGGGCACGCGCACGTCGATGGCGGCTTCCTTCGCCTTCCACGTGCGCGCTTCCGCCAGCCATTCCTTCGGCGGCGGATTGGTCGCGCCGCGCAGAAAGGCGAGCACCATGCGATAATGGGCGCTTTGCTCGACGGGCAGATCGGCGACGACGCGGATGCGATCTCCCGGCGACAGGTTCGGCACCTGCGACAGCGGCAGCGTCACTTCACCGTGCGTAACCGAGACGCGCAGCGACGGCCCGGCAAGATCGAAGGCATTGCCCTCCGCGCGCAACGGCGTGGTTGGCGCGATCAGCAGAAGGCAGGCGAGGGCGACGCGGCGAAGCGCCGTGCGCAAGCGGGAAGGGGTAAGCGGCACAGGCCCCCGTGTAGCCCGCTTTGCCAAGGCTGCAATCGTGCGAACCGGTGTCGGTACAGGTCAGTGCGGGTTCAGCTGCGGCGTTTTAGGAGATGCGCATGACTCGCCTTGCACCCCTCTTCGCTGCGGCGGCCGCGCTCGCCTTTCCCGTCAGTGCCGCGACCAAAGACACGCCCGATGACAGGATGGCAAAGGCGCTGGCCGGTCGCGTTGCGGGATCGCCCGTCCGTTGCATCAGCCTGAGCAGCGTCACTTCCTCACAGATCATTGGCCGAACGGGCATCATCTACCAGGTCGGCGGCAGGATGTTTCTCAACAGGCCGCAGTCAGGCGCTGACCGGCTGCGCGACTGGGACGTTCTCCTGACGCGCAGCAACGGCACGCAATTATGTCGTGCCGATACCGTGAATCTGATCGATCAAGGATCCCGCGCGGTTCGCAGCTTTGTCGTGCTGGGCGACTTCGTGCCCTACACGCCGGCGAAGGAACGCTGAGCCTCCAGGTGAGCCGCTTTAGCTCAGCGGCTCACCGGAAATGGTGATGCGGTGCATCAGGCGACGATGGCCGTGGTAGTCGTTCATGGCGTGATGCCATGTTGAACGATTGTCCCAGATCGCGATCGAGCCCGGCGCCCATTTCACACGGCACTGAAACTCCTCCCGCATCGCGACCTGATAAAGGTAGTTCAGCAGCGGAAGGCTTTCCTCGCGCGTCCAGCCATCGAAGTGAAGCGTGAAGGCCGGGTTCACATACAAGATCTCCCGCCCGGTGCGTGGATGGCGGATGATCACGGGATGGACGGCACGGGTGCGGAGATCATGTCCCTTCAGATCGCCGGCCTGATCGGTTTTCGAGTAAATGCCGTCCTTGCTGTAGATGTGGTCCGCCGAATGCACCGCGTGCATGGTGCGCAACGTGTCCTTCAGCCCGTCCGACAAAGAGTCGAACGCCGCGGACATGCTGGCGAATAGCGTGTCGCCACCAGTTGGCGGCGTTTCACGGGCAAGCAGGATCGATCCCATCGCGGGAATCTGGTCGTAGCTGTGATCGGTGTGCCAGCCGCCGCCGATATTGGTCTGCTGGTTCTCCGCCTTGCGCACCTCCGCGATCTCGGGATGGCCGCCGTTGGCGGGAAAATAATTGTTGATGTCGATCTCGCCCCAGCGCCGGGCAAAGGCGATATGCTGTTCGGGCGTAAGCTGCTGATCGCGGACAAAGACAAGCCCATGGTCGGCAAGTGCCTGGCGCATGGCATCGAACGTATTATCGTCCAGGTCGTTCAGGTCCACATGCTTGAATTCCATGCCGACATGTTCGCTGATCGGCGTCGATTGCACCCGGGACAGAAGCTGCGTTGCCATGGATCCTCTCCTTTGTTGTGAGGATCACTTTACCCCAGCCATTGGCGTCCTATTGTCACCTTCGTGACAGTGGCTGAAGAACTGATCGCGGCTTTGGCGCGTGACGCATGGTTCGACCGCCAATCTCCTGCGTTGCAGGCCCGTCTCGCTGCCGCAGGGCGGTTGGTGTCGCTGCAGCGCGGACAATGGGTGTACAGCCAGGGCGATACGGGCACGGGCCTGTGCGCGGTGCTGAGTGGGGCCTTGCGCTTGGAGGTGGCGCTGAAGGGCGAGCGCGATGTGCTGATCGGCCTTGTGCGCGCGCCGATGATCCTGGGGCAGACACAGCGTCACGGCGGGGGCCCGAGGATCGTTACCGCGCGCGCGAACATGCCTTCGCGCGTGCTGATGATCACCGATGCCGGCCTGGACGCGGCGGCGCGCGAGGAGCCGGATCTTTGGCGCCGGGTGAACGAGCTGGTCTATCGTCAGCTTGAACAGATGACGCGGCTGGCGGCGCATCTGCTGGTGCAAACTCCCGCCGGCCGGGTCGCCCTGCGCCTGTTGCAGTTCGCGGAAGAGGACCGGCTGACCATCAACCAGAGCGATCTGGCGGAAACCACCGGCCTGTCGCGCAAGACCGTGAATGCGCATCTGGCCGCGTTCGAGCGCATGGGCGCTATCGAGCGCGGCTATCGGCTGATCAGGCTACGCGACCGGGCGGCGCTGGAAGCGATCGTGCGCGGCTGAGGGTCAGCCGATCGGCATGCCGGGTGGGATCGTCGGTTGCAGCGCCTCGTCCTTCAGCGCGGCCGCCAGTGCATCGCGATCGCGCAGCAGGCGCGCGGTGGCGAGCGACCAGGCGCGGTCGTCCGCGTCGGGGAAGCGCTGTTTTGCCTGCGCGTCCGCCCAGTCGAACAGTGCCTGGTCGAGCTGCGCCCTCGCTTCGGATCCGCTTGCTGAGTGGCGAGCGGCTTCGGCAAGGCTCAGCACGATGCGTGTGCCCACCGCGCGCCGTATCGCGCCGAGTCGCGCATCGGCGCTCGCCGCTTCGGTCAGGGAAAGGAGACGTCGGGCGAGTTGACCCGGCCCTGCGATGGCGGGATCGCGACGGTGCTGATCGGCAAGGCGCGCTAGCCGTGGCGGCGAGAGCAGGGCATCAAGGGTCACTTCGGCACCGACCTGCGCGGCAACCAGCGGGTCGAAGACGGCAGCGCCGGCGGTGCGCATCACTTCGATATCGAACTGGCGATCGCCGTCGCCCGACCAGCCGGCAGAGAGCAATGGGATCAGCCGTTCGGGCACATCGAGCGCAGGGGGATCGAGCGTCGCGATCAGGGCGTCCAGCGCGCTCGCCTGCGCGGGGCCGGATATCGCACGAGCCGTGCCGTGCCCGTCGCCCGCCATGCCATATTCGGACTCGACGCCGCCGAGCAGCTTCGCCGCAGCCTCCACCTGGTAGCGGTGCAGCAGCCAGATCGGCACGAACTTGCGGCGCAGGTTCGAGGCCGGTTCGTCGGCGGCGAGTGCCTCCGGGCCGAAGCGAACGATCGCGGCGGCGCGCACCTGCATCATGCGGGTGAGCTCGGCAACGGGATCGGCCCCATCATCCCACAGGCTGCCCCACGGTTGTGAAGCGGAGACGGCGCGCGCATTCTCATCCGCGACAAAGCGCAAGCCGCGGCGCTGCGCATCGGCAGCCTTGGTCGCGGCCAGGGCATCGGGATCGCTGCCCGCCTTGTCGCCGTAAAGCCAGTCGATCGCGTACATGTCCCACGCACCAAGCCCGGTGCCATAGGCGTCCGACAGGTCGGGCGCGCCATTCACCAGCCCGATGCGCGGCGCGGGATAGTCCATCACCGAGGCGCGATCCTGCGTGCTGGCCGCGAAATTGTGCAGCAGGCCGAGCGCATGGCCGACCTCATGCGCGGCGAGCTGGCGGATGCGTGCGAGCGCGACCTCGCGCGGGTCGTTCGGCCCGCCCTTGCCGGTCGCGGCGGCACCGACCAGCCCTTCGTAGATCAGCATGTCCTGTCGCACGCGCAGCGAACCGAGCAGCACCGAACCCTTCAGGATCTCACCCGTGCGCGGATCGGTGACGGCATAGCCATAGGACCAGCCGCGCGTCGCCCGGTTCACCCAGTTGACGACATTGTAGCGGAAGTCGAGCGGGTCGGCGCCCTGGGGCAAAATCTGGACCTGATAGGCATCGATATAGCCCGCCGCCTCAAACGCCTGCTTCCACCAGGAAGCGCCTTCGAGCAAAGCGGTGCGGATCGGCTCGGGCGCGGCATTGTCGATATAGAAGACGATCGGCTGCTTGACGCGCGAGCGGGGTGCGGTGGGGTCGGTCTTTTCGAGCCGGAAGCGATTGGAAAGGTTGCGCACGATCTGGCGACCGAGCGGCGCGCCGAAATCGAGGATCTGCGTCGAAAAACTGCCGCCACGCGGATCAAAGGTGCGGCTGGTGTAGCCGCCTTCGGGAAGCGCGGCGAAGCTGTGGCGGACGACGAGTGTGAACTGGCGCGGATCAGGGGCGATGTTGCGCACCTCAGGCCCGGGCGTGTCGCTGGCGTAGGTCTGACGCGCTTCGAAAACGAGGTTGCGCGGGAAGGCCTTCACCGCGTTGACGTCAGCGGCGCTCAATTCGCCGACGAGCTTCCAGCCTTTCTCCCCACCGTTCTTGAGTTGATCGGCGATGCCCTTGGTATCGCGGGCGAGGAACGGCGCAATGTCGACCAGCAGGCGGCCATCGGCGCTCGGTATCACGTCTCCGAGCCAGAGGGTGGAGGTGGCAAAGGCGTCGCTGGCGGCCGCCTGTTCGGCGGGCGAGCCGCCGGTCGCGCGGAAGCGGGTGTTCTCGAGCTCGAACGCGACCTTCTTGCCAAGGCGGCGGACGACGAGGATCTGCGCCGGGCCGGGCGCCGCGCGGTCGAGGCCGATGGGGGCGGAGCCGAGCCCGGTGCGCAGCGCGGTGGAGTAGAGGAGCCGGGTGGATATGCCGTCCGCGCCGGGCGCGGGGAGCGAGAGAAGGATGCGCCCGCCGCTGCGGTCGAG
>NZ_LSKH01000014.1:0-11167 GCF_001557395.1 Sphingomonas sp. CCH5-D11
AGATCCTCCTTAAATCACAACCTCAAATCTGTGCCATTGGTGCTGACGGCGGACAATCGCCGGCGTGCTGTTCATCATCCCCGGTGCCGTCGCGATCATGGCGCTGAGCTGGGTTTATGTCCTTTATGGTCGTGTGGGGATCGTCTCCGCGCTGTTCTTCGGCCTTAAATGTGCGGTGCTGGCTGTCGTACTTCAGGCGGTGGTTCGGATTGGCGGACGCGCGCTTAAGTCGACCCCGGCAAGGGCGATTGCCGCACTTGCCTTTGTGCTAATATTCTTCGTCGGTGCGCCATTCCCGCTGATCGTGCTGGGTGCCGGCCTCATCGGATGGTGGTCCGCCAGGCACGGCAGCACGGCCTTTCGGGGTGACGGGCATGGCGCGTCCAAGGGTGTTGTCGTGGCTGATGCTGACACAATGCTCGGCGAAGAGTTGCCTGCCCATGCGCGGCCGACTTGGGCTGAAACGATCCGAACGGCGCTAGTCTGGCTGGCTCTCTGGCTCGTGCCGGTCGCGGCGCTGCTGATCGTGCTCGGCCCGGAAGACGTGTTTAGCCGCATCGCGACCTTCTTCTCGACCATGGCGATGGTGACGTTCGGGGGTGCCTATGCGGTCCTCGCTTATGTCGCGCAGCAAGCCGTCGAAAATTATGGCTGGCTGGGGCCGAATGAGATGCTGGACGGCCTCGGCATGGCGGAAACGACGCCGGGGCCGCTCATCATGGTCCTGCAATTCGTCGGCTTCCTCGGCGCCTACCGCGATCCGGGTGGGCTGTCGCCACTTGTGGCCGGCACGCTCGGCGGCCTGCTCACGACCTGGGTAACGTTCGTGCCGTGCTTTCTGTGGATTTTTCTGGGCGCACCCTTCATCGAGCGGCTGCGCGGCAATGCCGCGGTCGGTGGCGCGCTATCCGCCATCACCGCGGCGGTCGTCGGCGTCGTCCTCAACCTTGCTGTCTGGTTCGCGCTGCATACGCTCTTCCGCGAGACGACAATGGTCGCGGCGGGGCCGTTCCGCTTTGATGCGCCGGTGCTGACCAGCATCGATCCGGCCGCGTTCGTCCTTTCGCTGGGTGCTGGCTACGCGATCTTCATGACCCGGGCGGGGGTTATCACGACTTTGCTGGCGACATCGGCCGCGGGCCTGGCGCTCTTCAGCCTTGGAGCGATCCGGTGAGCCGGCTCAGACCACTGGTCGGCGGCGCCGCGTTGATAGTTGGTCCCTGGCGCTTACGGTCGCGCTTTTCTGCGCCCCAGCGGCTCCATCTAACCCTGGCGGGTGAGCTGATACCTGCTTTCGGCTGAAACGGCGAACCAATCTGGCAGTTCGTTGGTTTGCTCATCACCGATGCTCGTAATCGAGCAACTGGTTGCAGGAAGGGACGTGATGAGCAGCGATCATCGGACGCAAGTCGACCCTGAGCGGCGAGAGCCCAAAAACCCGTTCGATCATAAGGAAGGCTTGTTCGGGCAATCCTACTCGAAGGAACGAGAGGCGGAATTGCGGAGGCGCGATCCTTCTGGAGCTGTTAACGCTGATCCTGCGCATGCTGAGGATGGGCCCGGCGCTCGCGCTACGGTAGATCCGCGCACCGGCGAGGCACGAGGCAGTGGAGCCGAGGCGGCAGCAGACCCGCAGCTTAAGCCGAACGCGTCCGTCCCTGAGGACAAATAGCCTGAACGAAGGCGATTGTCGTGGCGCTGCTGATTCAGTTTGGCTACAGCAACCTCGCCTTCCACTTCGAGCTGGCCGATCCGGCGCGCAACATACGCAGCGGCTGCGACACCGAATTTGCTCGGGAGGCAAGCACATGGGCCTGCGTTTCTGAGCTACAAAACGCCGGGGAGGCATCCTCCGCCGCGATCACGCTTTCTAGCGGAGTCCCGTAGCTTTCATACTCGCAGCGATCGAGTGAATAGACGTTCGATCGCCAGCATGACACGTTTCCCCACACCAAAGGGGGAATACTGATGCGATTTATGTTGGCGCTGCTCGCCGGACTTATGTTTTCGCCTGCTGCACAGGCCGCGGTAACGACGGCGAACGTGAACTGCCGCGCAGCAGCCGCGACCTCAGCCCGGATTGTTGAGCGTGTTTCTGCGGGGACGTCGGTGTCGATCTTGGATCGTGCCGGCACATGGACGCAGGTCGACCGTGCACGAGATTGTTGGGTCGCAGCTCGCTACCTGGCGGAGGACGGGTCCTATGTGCCCGCCCGGTCTTTTACACCCTCCACCTATTCGAAGCGTTCGCGCCAAGCGGCTGAGACGAGGCGCGCGAACAGGCGCTCTCTCAGCGCCTTAAGCAGGCAGGCGAGCCGGTCCAAGCGGTCTCAGCGATCGGCCCCCAGTTACTATGGCGGCGGTGGAAGCTGCCCTTGTTCAGGTGCGAACGTGTGCGTCGGGCCGCGCGGCGGCAGGTACTGCATCACGTCCGGCGGCAACAAGCGCTATGGGGTCTAGCTAGAGGCGCTGTGCGTTCCGTGCCACGTCACGGTGCGCCAGGACCTCAAGCTCGTGTTAACCCGCGCCAGCGGCGCGTGTAGTTGTCAGACGGACGCCTTCGCCGCCGACGGGGGACGCTTGTCCATTGGCGACGAAGGTGATCCCTGCTGTGGCAAGGGTGGCTTCGAGCTTATCGATGGATGCTGACCTGACGGGCTGCCCACCTTCGAAGCGATTGACGGTCATCACGCCAACAGATGCCGCGGCGGCCAAGTCGCCGATCGACCAGCCAAGAAGGGCGCGGGCCGCCCGGCACTGTGCAACCGTTATAGACATGAACTGCCTCTAGCAGCGAACGCCAGCGAACGGCCACAACCTCTTGCGGAATGCCAAAACCAGTGGTATATAATCTACCAGTTCGGCCGAGCGCGGAGATTGAGCCCTCCAAGCCCGGCCTGACCAACACACCTGTTGAGGAGGTGAATGGCTATGCATACCCTACCTGCCGACACGCGCTCGGCCAAGACCGCTCCTGCACGCACTGCAGCCTTGATGAAGGCCGCTGCAGAGCACAACTCCGACCCCGCGTACATCGCCGCAGGCTATTCAAAGATCGCTCCGTTCCGCGCCACAATCTCGCTGCCGTCCGGCGATCTGATCGTCGAATTCAACGCCACGCCCGGCGAGGAGTTCGATCGGCTGGTCGCTATCGACGCCCGCGCACGTGATGCCGTCCGGCGCGGTCAGACGATCAAGATCGAGGGCATCGCGCCGGCGCCGCGGCCTGTCCCCACGATCGTTCTCGACCTGACCACGATCCGGCAGCAGCTTCGCAGCCACTATGTTCGCGTCGCTGATCCCTCGCCGGCCGAAGAGCGCGACTGGGATCATCTGGAGGATAGACGCCGGTCGGTTGAAGCCGAATTGGACGCCGCCGTGATCGCCGCCATCGGTGTGCCGCTCGCCACCCTCATTAGCGCGCGGGAGGGTTGAGCGATGATGCTGGAGACGGTCACCAGCCCCGCCGGCCCGGATCCCCGCGCCGAGTGGGATGCAGCCTTTGCCGTCTGGCGCCGAGAGCAGGAGCGGGACGCCGCGATCAACGCACGTCACGCGCAGGCACAAGCAGACGGCACCTTGAGCAAGGATCTTGCCGACGAATGGTCAGCCAGCGTCGAGCCTCTGGGGGAGGCGGAGTGGGCGCTTTTCGCCACGCCAGCCCCTGACCTTGCAGCGCTCGAGTGGAAGCTCGCCCTGCTCAAGAACAACGGGATGGCCTTCGATGACAGCCAGGCGGAGCGGTTGATCGCCGATGTGCGCCGTTTGAACGGGGAGGGGTGAGCATGAGACACATGACCGAGACCAGACGTCGGGTCCTTCTCGCCGGCGCGGGGTTGGCGAGCGTAGCACTGATTGCGCCAGCAGCAGCCGCGTCGACCGGCGCCGTCAGCGCCGAGTGGACACAGGCAGTCGCCGATTGGCACGCTGCGCACGCTACCGTGATGCAATACAACGCAGTGCCCGGCGTGCTGATGCAGGCGATCGTTGAGGCAATGTTCGTGTCGTAATCAGCACCTGACTGAACGCCATGCGTTCAGTAGGTGATTGACCTTCGTAACGATCGACCTTAAGTTGATTCGACATGAGGATCGAGTTCGCTGATGAAGCACTCAAACGAATATGCACAGATGAGGCTCACAAGCTCGGGCTTCCGTTTGCGGTCATCAAGGCCGCGCAGCGGAAGCTCTTGCAGCTTGAAGCTGCCGTGGACGAGCGCGACCTTCGAAACCTGAAGAGCCTAAATTTCAAGAAGCTCCAAGGAGCGCGAAGTGGAAGGCATTCAGTGAGGGTGAATGATCAATACCGCATAGAGTTCACAATTTCAGAAGGCTTGAAACCCCCGGTGATCACCATTCTTGAGATCGGTGATACACATTGAAGGAAATAGTATGAACATTGCCGCTTGCCTTGATGATGTTCCCCATCCCGGCGAGTTCGTGCGTGAAGAGATCGAAGCTCGCGAGTGGTCGCAACGCGACTTGGCTTATATCCTCGGCGTTCCGGAGCAGGCAGTGGGCCTGATCCTATCTGGAAAGCGGGGCATTAGCCCGGAGATGGCCAAAGCTCTCGGGAAGGCTTTCGACGTGTCTGCCGATTACTTCGCGAATCTGCAGCAGGCGTTTGAGATGTCGAATGCTCGCGCCCCTGATCCTGCGGTGGAACGGCGTGCGAGGTTGCAGAGCGCTTATCCGATCCGAGAAATGATCAAGCGTGGTTGGCTGACGGACACTAACATTGGACTTCTTGAACAGCAGGTGATGCGCTTTTTTTGTGCAAACGATCTCGATGCAGTGCCTCATCTTGCCCATGCGGCGAAGAAGGCGGATTACAGCGAGACGTCGCCGGTTCAACTCGCTTGGCTGTTCAGGGTTCGCCAGATCGCTGCGGAGATGCCGACTGCTGGTTACTCTGCTTCGAAGCTGCGCGCTTTGGTTACGGACCTGCCGCGATATATGAGAGACCCTGAGGAGATCAGGCACATTCCCCGGCTACTTTCTGAGTGCGGCGTTCGCTTTGTGGTCGTCGAGACACTGCCCAAGGCCAACATCGACGGTGTCTGTTTCTGGTTGGACAATAAATCGCCCGTTGTCGGGATGACGGTCAGGCATGACCGCATCGACAACTTTTGGTTCGTTCTCCGGCATGAGCTAGAGCACGTCTTGAATGGCGACGGCCGCGGTGAGCTAGATGGCGGCCAGGTGGACGTCGATCTCGAAGCATCCGGATCTCGGGACGATCTTCCGCCGGCCGAGAAGAAGGCGAACGAAGCAGCTCAAGACGCGTGCGTCCCGGCGGATGAAATGGAGTCATTCTACATTCGTAAATACCCTTACATCGCGGAGAAGGATGTTGTTGGTTTCGCAGGGCGTGTGGGGCGGCACCCCGGCATCGTCGTCGGTCAGCTGCAGCGGCGGATGAATCGCTACGACTGGCTCGCGCGCCATAAGGTGAAGATCAGGCAATTCTTGATTGGCGCAAGCGTGGTCGATGGCTGGGGCAGCGTTGCCCCGGTGTCACTCTGAAGGAGCGTGCAGATGACCTACAATGAGCAGCTTCAGAAGGTTTGGCACGCCTTCGAGAAAGAGCACGGCCACGTGCCTGCAACTGCACGCGATGCGGTCCAGTGGGGTGTTGAGCGGCGTATGATCGAGACCCCGCCCGTGGATCCGCTGGCGAAGCTGGCCGAGGACATGTCCCGAGCTCTCCGCGAAGAATATGCCACTGACCGGTATGGACGACGCTACCGCGTGAACCATGCGGTTCGTGTCACTCGCGGGGGCGTTCAGTATACCTTCTGGGCAATGATGTCGGACGCGCCTCGCGAGCATATGCAGAAGGCCTTCATCCAGCGACGCGAGCAAATCGTCGGCGACTGCGTGCAACTGGCTACCGACGTCGAAGCCTATAATGCCATGAAAGAAAGCCAGCCGCCGATCCCTATGCTCTTCGACTTCCGCGACGACGTCGAGGAGCGGCGCTATTGGGATGGTCGCAAGGCTGCGTGATGGGTCCGCCGGCCTCCTGTAGCTCGACACTCGATCGCTAGTATGGAGCAACAGCGTCGACTTACAGATGCGGAGCTTGCAACGGCTGTCCTCGACATCGAGGATCCGCTGGCGATCGAGAACCTGTCGCGCACACGACCGGATGCCAGTCTCCAGCCCTCCATCATCGGCGAGTATCATCGGCCGACGACTGAGCAGGCGATTTGGTGCTGTCATTGCCAAACGCACCGCCACTGGAACGGCTTCGTGGTCGAGAACGAAACCGGCAACCGATATGTCATCGGCAGTCATTGCGGGCCGAAGCATTACGAGTTGAGCTTCGCGTCGGCGCGTCGGCAGCATACGGACCTGAAGCAACGCCAAGGCCTAAGCCGCCGACTAGCCGACATTCTGCTCGTGGACGCTGAGCTGCTCGACAGCATCACCCACGTTCTTCAGTCCGAGGGCTTGCGCCGGATCGACGCGGCGCGAGCTGCAATCAAGAAGGCGGCGGGGGACATGTTCTTCCGCCTGCAGCCAATCGCTGTGAGAGGCGCCACACTAACCGAGTCGGTGCGTGTCCGTGACTATGCCGCGGAAGCGCGGCGGCCCTCCAGCGACAAGCGAGACGAGTCACCGATATATTCGTTCGAGAACCGGTCCATCGGCACGCTGGAGGGGGCCGGTTTGCTGATCGAGAACGGTGACTGCAGGGACGAACTTCTAGCTCTTCGGCAGGCACTGATTGAGGCGCGGAAGGCTCACACCCGTGGAACCGATTCGATTACCACGACGGATCTGCAGAAGATCGTGAAGCGCTGCGATGAGGCGCACTCGCGCGCCGAGCACGCCATTGCTCTCGCTCGCCGCGCTCCCGCTTTTTTCTCTAATGAGAATGTGTCCAGGCTTGAGCGCTGGTCTGAGCAGTTCGACGCATTCCGCGTCCAGCGCACAGATGTCGGCTTCGACGTCGCGCTTTCCAGAGGAACTGCCGTTCGCATAGTCGCGCTAGAAGCCCTCGAGTTGCCGCACCTAGCCGACCTTGGGACGGCATCAGCTGAAAAGTAGTGATGCCGACAGGCACTTCCGACCATCTTGCGCAAGAAGTCGCGCTCAGAGCTCGCGGCCATAGTGATGACGCTGTTGATCGTCCCCATTCCGGCGGCCATGTTCCAACAGAGAGGACCTAGGTGGACGAAGAAGATCAGGATTCGTCGGCTGCGGCAGGTGGCGAGCAGCAGGATGAGCAGAAGAACGCGCGCTGCCTTATCACCGCCGAAATGATCGCGAACGTCGGCTTAGCGGCCGTGCTTACCCCTGTTGCCGAAGACGATGACTATGCTGTGGAGACGCAGCTTCGCGCTGCGGAGCGCAAGGCGCGGGCGGCTGGTGACATCGAGCGGGCGGACGTGCTCGAGCTATTCGCGTCCATTATGTTCATTGCAGTCCGCCCCGACGACGAGGTGAACCCGTTCGCGGCCAAGCTGATCATTGATGGGCGCCGAAGCATGATCCCCGACGACATAGTGGGCGAGCAATCATCGGTTCTGGCGGACGTGATCGAAACCCTGCCTAACGCCCACCTGCGGGCCAAGGTCGGGGACATCATCTTCTACAACAACCGCAAGCACTGGAGGGCCGCGTCCGTCGCGATCGAGGCTTATTGCGAGATCGCTCAAGGACGCCTTGACGACACGATTCGTCGCCGCGCGTCCGAACCCGCCGACTCGATCATGGATGTGATTGAACCCCTGGCCCGGGCGACGGCGCTCACAAGGTTGACCAAAAAGCGCGGCGAGATGACCGAGGTGGTGCGGCAGTCGCTGCTCTCTTGCTATGACGCGGCCCTAGCCGGAAACCACTACGTCGTTTTCGTGAAGCTGGCCGAGCTGGGCATCTGGTATAGCATTCTTGAGCCCGATCGGGTCGCGGAGGACGCCGAGACGCTTGCCCGTAGCGCACCCGTGAAGACTTACCCCGAAGCTGTGAAGCGGGTGTGGATTATCGCCGCCGATTGTCACGCTCGACTGGGAGATAATGACAACGCGAACCGCTGCCGAATGGAAGCGGCCGAGCAGACGCTCAAGATGCGGGACGAATCAGATCAGCCCGCGGTGAAGGCACACTGGACGAAGGCGGCACTGGGCGAAATGCGGCCGCTGTCTGGCTCGCGTGATCGCGTCCAGAAGTTACGGGACGAACTCCGCAGCCTACAACTTGAAGCGCAGGACGACTTCGGCACCTTCACCATGCCGATGGATCTTGCTGAAACACAGGCCGGGATTCAAGAGCTGTTTGATGGCATCTCGTTCGGCGAAGCCTGCCGGCACTTCTATCACATGAGCGCAGCACCTTCAAAGTTGGAGCTGCGCGACATTACGCTCGACCTAGCGCGCAAGCACCCTATCGGCGCAATGATCGCCTCCAGCTACTACGACTCAGAAGGCAGAGAAGCAGCGCGCGCGCCAGGCATGCCTACTGACGGAAAGCCATCGGAAGAGTGGTTTAAAGCTGAAGCTGCTAAGTATATGGACGTTGTGATGTTCGAGCAGGTTCGCGGCCGCATCGAACCTGCTCGCCTTTCTCTTGCAGAGCGTATCTCGATCCAGGAACGGCACGTGCTGCCGATCGCGGAGATGAGCGTGTTCGTGCCGCCGGAGCGGGAAGCGCTGTTCGCCATGGGGTTCGCCCGTATGTTTCAAGGCGATTATGCCAGCGCAGCGCACCTGCTTTTGCCTCAGCTTGAGAATTCGCTTCGACACGTCCTTATGCTTTCGAACCGTGATCCTTCCAAGATCGAGCAGGACCTCATCCAAGGGGACCGGGCGCTATCACAATTGCTGGACGTTAACCGAACCGAACTCGAAGCCATCTTCGGCGAAGATGTGATTCACCTGATCGACATCCTATTTAATTTTCGGCCGGGTCCGGCGCTCCGGAACGAAGCGGCACATGGGAAGCTGCCGTGGGGCGCCTTCTTCCATCACGCCACGATATTCGGTTGCTGGTTCATCTTCGGGAGAACCTGCCGGCCGCTCTTTCGTGAATGGGACAAGAGCATCGCGCCTCGGCTCGAGAAAGAGACCGGGGACTTCTAGTAGGCGCGCCGTGTCTATAACGCCGGCGGCTTTGATCAGCTCGATCGTCTGCTTTGGCGAGATCGGTTGGGGTTGGGTCAATGCACGCCCCTTGCTCGGCGGTTGCCGTGGCACGGGGGCGGTGAAGAAGTGTTATACAGCCACGAGACTGTTCGCAGTTGTTCGCGACGTTGTGTGGGAACGCTCGTGGGAATGCGAATTAGAGCGATGCTCGCAACGCACTGTAATCGCGTTCGAAACGACGTTATGAATGGTGCCGGTTGCAGGGATCGAACCCGCGACCTTCGGTTTACAAAACCGCTGCTCTACCAGCTGAGCTAAACCGGCGTGGTTGCCGGCTCATGCGTCAGGATACGCCGAAGGTCCAGCCTTCGGTGTGTCGGATTTTCTCGTTCAATCCGGTTGGGTGCCACAAATCCTCGCGATTGGCTGAGGTGCGGAGCCACGCGGCGGCTAGGATGGCATCCGTGGCATGATCGTCGTACCGACTGAGCGGCTGGTGCGGTGCGCTGCCCAGCGCCGCCAGTGCCATGTCCAGCGACACGGCGTCGCGCAGCTTGCTTCTGCCGCGCGGAACGCCGGCGGCACGCGCGGCGATCGCCGTATAGATCTCCACCAGCAGCGCGCCGGCCTGAGGTCTTGGATCGAAGGGCCAGACCGGCATTTGCCCCGCGAGGTGGTGCAGCATCCGCATGCCGGCGAAGCTCGCCTTGGCGACCTGTGCGGCGCCGATCGCGTCATAGACAGTGGTTGGCTTGGTCGAATGTCCGCCGGCCATCTCGCAGGCGCGCCAGTGGAGGAAGTCGCGCTTGGGTCCATCGGCGGCACCCAGATAGAAATGCCGCCCGCGCCGCTTCTCCAGAAAGGAGGCGGCGCCGAGATCCTCATCCTTGCTATGCGCGTCGACATAGGCCCACAGATCGCGTGCCGTCCGCGTCTGGGTTTCCCCGGGCAGGTGCGCACCGCGCGCGACAAATGGGGCGGAGAAGCTGCAATCGATACCCACCAGCAGGGGAGCGTCGGCGTTCGCGCGCAGCCAAGCCAGGATCTGTGATCGGGACCAGGCTCCGTCTGGTGGAGCGATCAGCTGCGGAGCAGCATGTCCGGCGTGGCATAGGGCAAGGGCGATCCCCTTGTGCCGACGTCCCTTCGCGCCTGACCAGTCGATGGCGGCGAATTGCCGGAAGTGCGTCAGGGGCGAGGTCCGAAGGCTTGCCGCTGCGCCTTTGTCGCCCGGTCCCACCGGGCGCGGCGGATGACATTGCGGACCCGCTCCTCGTCGGCGGCACCATATCGCACCAACACGCCGGGCCACCCCTCATAATGTGCGGTCTGCCAGAAGGTGTCGGGATCGGTGTCCAGCAGTACCGCCTTTTCATCGTGCGGCGTGGCGACATGAAAGCTGCCCGCTTCGCGCCCCGGCGATACGAATGCCTTGCCGTTCACCTTGGGGCAGGGGACGCCGTAAAAGGGCGCCATGGACACGTGCGGGAGGGCGCACGCAAAGGCCACGACGGCGTCCCAGTCCTTCATTTCAGATCGCGGATCACGTCCGCCGCGAAGCGAGCAATGTCGAAGCGCGAGCTTGCCGTATCCTCTCCGCGCCGCACGATGACCAGCTTATGCGATGGCACGACCATCACATATTGGCCGCGATTGCCCTGCGCCGAATAGGTGCCGGCGGGCAGGCCCTGTTTCGTGCCGAACAGCCAGATCGTGGCGCCATAGCCCAGGCCGTCGGCGGGCTGCGGCCCAGTGGGCGTGGTCATGTAGCGCATCCACCCGGCCGGCAGCAGCCGCTTGCCCTGCCACACGCCATCCTGGAGCCAGAACTGGCCGAGCCGCGCAAGATCGCGGGCGGTGGTATAGACCTGGCTGGAAAGGATCAGATTGCCCTGCCAGTCGGTGCCCGCCGTCGTGTGCTGCATGCCGAGCGGACCGAACAGGCGCTGCGGCCAGGCGGCATAGCGCCTGTCGTTGTTCATCGCCGCGCGCACGGCGCGGGCCGCCAGCATGATGTCGTTGTTGGCGTAGCGGAAACGTGTGCCCGGCTTCACCTCCAGCGGCCATCCCGCGGCCTGC
>NZ_LSKH01000138.1:0-997 GCF_001557395.1 Sphingomonas sp. CCH5-D11
CTCCACAGCGGCGCGGGTGCTTACGCAACGCGGCTTCAAGGTGGTGATCCTGGAACGCGGCGGGCCCAGCAACGCCGAGGATTTCATCCCGCTCGACGAGCTCCACTTCCTCGACCACAAGGCCTTGGTCCCGCCGAAAAGCACGGATCCGATGTTGTACGTCGACACCTCCCGTGCGGACGCGCCGGTGCAGGAAAGCGAGCGCTGGTGGATCACCAACATGGTCGGCGGATCGACCAACCAGTGGGAAGCGAACCTGCCACGCTACACCGAGGAGGATTTCGCGGTCACTCGCTACCTCACCGACATTCCCTCGGACGTCAGCATGGTGGACTGGCCGTGGACTTACCAGGAATTCCACCCCTGGTTCGAACGCGCCGAATGGGATTGGGGCGTGTCGGGTCAGGCGCGGCAATCGCCCGCTCAGGAACCGCTGCGGCCGGGCTACGACTATCCAATGCCGCCGATCCGCGAGCATGCCTCCTCGCCGTTCCTGCGCTTCATCTTCAACAAAGCGGGCATGTATCCCTATCGCAGCCCGCGCGGCATCAATTCGCGCACTTACGACAGCCGTCCGGGCTGTCCCTTCTGCGGCTATTGCCAAGGGTTCGGCTGCGCCTCCAACTGCCGCTCGGGTGCCGCCGATACCGTCCTGCGCAAGGCAATGGCGACCGGCCTGTGCGACCTCAGGACCGGGCACAATGTCCTGCGCCTGCTCTACGAGCGGGGCCCCGACTCGTCGCAGGGCCACCGCGCCGTCGGCGTCGAATATGTGACCGAGCCGGGCGGGACTCCTCAGGTGCTGACGGCGAGCGTCGTCATCGTTTCGATCCAGGCGATCGAATCGGCGCGGCTGTTCCTGCTCTCCGACATTCCGAACGAGAACGGGCTCATCGGCCGCTATTTCACCTATCACACCAAGGGCGATCTGGAATTCACCTTTCCGAACCAGCCCTTCTGGGGGTCGATGGATCCGACTTATCCCTTTCAGCCCAGC
>NZ_LSKH01000139.1:0-12100 GCF_001557395.1 Sphingomonas sp. CCH5-D11
CTCCCCTACCCTCTCCCCGCTTGCGGGGAGAGGGTAGGGGAGAGGGGCAGTTACGGGCGTCGTGTTCTTACGCTGCCCCTCTCCCCAGCCCTCTCCCCGGAGGGGAGAGGGAGCGAAGAAATGAACACCGATCAACCCGAGAAATCCGTTCGCACGCTGCGCGTCGGCGAGCAGGTGCGGCATATCCTGTCGGAAATCCTGCAGCGCGGTGACGTGCATGACGACGTGCTGGCGACGCACATGGTGAGCATCACCGAGGTTCGCATGTCGCCGGATCTGCGCCACGCGACGGTGTTCGTGAAGCCGCTGCTGGGGAAGGATGAGGAGGCGGTGCTGAAGGCGCTGCGTACCAACACCGCCTATCTGCAGCGCGAAGTCGCGCACCGGGTGAAGATGAAATATGCCGCGAAGCTCAAGTTCCTGAGCGACGAGAGCTTCGACGAAGGCAGCCATATCGACCAGCTGCTACGATCGCCCACCGTGGCGCGCGATCTGGGCGACGGCGAGGAATAAGCCACGCCGTCATGCCGGCACATGGCCGGCATGACGGAGGCGATCAGGCAGGCCGTCCCGCAAGCCGCGGATCGGCGGCCGCCACACCCGTTGCCAGTACCAGCGCATCCTCGACGAAGCCGGTCGCGGTCTGGCCGTAGCGGCGCAATGCGGCCATGCGGATGCTCCAGCCGATGTACGAACTGGCCAGCGCCGTCCCCAATGCGATCGCCGCACCCGTCACACGCTGCCCCTTGGGCGCCACCGCCGCGCCGGCATAGGCGGAGGTGACGCTGCGTACGGCCAAGCCGATCGGCACGATCCGATCCGGCGCCGTCTTCTGCTTGTCGCCCACCATCTCTGCCGCGCTGAAGGCGATGGCGCCCCAGGCGATCAGCGGGTTCTTGAACAATTTGGCGAGCGGCATGTCTTCGTCGATCGCGCCGCGCTGGCCGGCGGTGGCGAGCGCGGCCAAGGGCACGATGCCGCGCTGGCCGGCGGCAAGACCCATGAGGTAGGAACGGAGCATCGGCGAGTCCTTCTATGGTTCGCGCGATCAATGGTCGGGCGGCGCTTCGTATCCCCCCATGCGAAAACAGTGGCGCCGCGATCCGCAATTGGCGACATCGCGGCATGGCCAAGCTGTATTTCTACTACGCCAGCATGAATGCAGGAAAATCGACCAACCTGCTCCAGGCGGATTTCAACTATCGCGAGCGCGGCATGGAGACGATGCTGTTCACCGCCGCGATCGACGATCGCTTCGCGGCGGGAACGATCACGTCGCGCATCGGCCTGTCGGCGCCGGCGACGATGTTCGACCCTGCCACCAACATCGCCGCCTGCGTGCTGGACCGCCATGCGGAGGCGACGGTCGCCTGCGTGCTGGTCGACGAGGCGCAGTTCCTGACGAGTGACCAGGTTGATCAACTGGCGCGGCTGGCCGACAGCGATGGCATCCCGGTGCTGTGCTACGGCCTGCGCACCGATTTCCGCGGCGCGCTGTTCGAGGGATCGGCGCGGCTGCTCGCGCTGGCGGATTCGCTGATCGAGATAAAGTCGGTGTGCGCCTGCGGGCGCAAGGCGACGATGAACCTTCGTGTGGATGCCGACGGACGCCCGGTGGCGGTGGGTGCGCAGACGGAGATCGGGGGCAACGATCTTTATGTGGCGCTGTGCCGGCGGCATTTCGTGGCGGCGCTGGAGCGGGGTGTGGTGCCGGTGTGAAGCGGGGGCGCGCCGGGCTCGTTCCTTGGCTTCGCTCGGGACGACGCGGGAGGCGCCCGCATTCACGCCATCCCGGACTTGATCCGGATCCATCCGCCCACGCGCGCTGCCGCTCGACCCATGAAGGACAGCGATCGCGGCGCCATGGATCCCGGATCAAGTCCGGGATGGCGGTTGGGTTTGGCGCATGCGCTAACTGACCACCCTTCCGTCCGCTCTGAGCCTGTCGAAGCCTGTCCTGAGCGACTGCCGCAGGCAGGCGATCGAAGGGGGCGTGCCAAAGGCCCCGCCGCTGCTTGGCCCGTGCTTCGATAGGCTCAGCGAAAACGAGATGGGGTGCCACGCCCAGAGGCGCTGGCGCTCCTCCGCACGCCCCCCTATCTCGCGCATCATGACCCCCGATAACCCCATCTACGCCGCCGCGGTGTGGATCATCCCGCTCATCATCGCGATCGTGTTCCATGAGGTAGCGCATGGCCTGATGGCGCGCGCGCTTGGCGATCCGACTGCCGCACAGCTGAAGCGGCTGTCGTTCAATCCGTTGCGGCATGTCGATCCCGTCGGCACGGTGATCCTGCCGCTGGGCCTGGCGCTTGCCAAGGCGCCGGTGTTCGGTTGGGCGAAGCCAGTGCCGGTCGATCACCGGCGGTTGCGCAATCCGCGCTGGGGGATGGTGGCGGTGGCGCTGGCCGGTCCGGGGATGAACTTCGCGCTGGCGGCAGTCGCCGCCGTGGCGATCGGGCTGGGGTTCGGGAGCATGGAGGGGCCGCCGCAGGGCGCCGCCGCCTTCGTGCTGGCGAACCTCGTCAATTTCCTGCTGATCAACATCTTCCTGGCCGTCTTCAACCTCTTGCCAATCCCGCCGTTCGATGGCGGGCATGTAGTGCAGGGCGTGCTGCCGCGGCGCCTGGCGGCGGAATGGGCGAAGCTGGCGCGGTTCGGCTTTCCGCTCGTCATCATCCTGTTGGTGGTGGTGCCGATGATCTGGCCGCAGGCGAGCGTGGTCGCGAAGCTGGTCGGGCCACCGGCCGATTGGCTGGTGAGCCAGTATCTCGCCTTTGCGCAGGTGTTCGCGTGAACGGCTGGCTGATCCTCGACAAGCCGTTGGGGCTGGGCTCGACGCAGGGAGTGAGCGCGGTGAAGTGCGGCCTGCGCGAGGGCGGCTACGGCAAGGCGAAGGTGGGTCACGGGGGGACGCTGGACCCGCTGGCGTCGGGGGTGCTGCCAGTGGCGCTCGGTGAGGCGACCAAGCTCGCGGGGCGGATGCTCGACAGCGACAAGGTATATGATTTCACCATCCGCTTCGGGGTGGAGACCGATACGCTGGATGCCGAGGGGAAGGTGATCGCACAGAGCGACGTGCGGCCGTCGCTTGCCGAGGTGGAAGCGGTGCTGGCGCGGTTCACCGGTGCGATCGAGCAGATGCCGCCCGCTTATTCGGCGCTAAAGGTGGATGGGCAGCGGGCGTATGATCTGGCGCGCGCGGGCGAGGAGGTGGTCCTCAAGAGCCGCAGCGTCACTGTGTTTGCTCTTCATTCCTCCCCGGAACGGGGAGGGGGACCGGCGCAGCCGGTGGAGGGGCTGGTGCGCGGAACCGTTCCGCCAGGCCAGCCCCTCCACCACTCGCCTTCGGCGAGCGGTCCCCCTCTCCGTTCCGGGGAGGATTTGGTGGACAACGTCACCCTCACCGCGCATGTCTCCAAGGGCACCTACATCCGGTCCCTCGCGCGCGACATCGCGCTTGCCCTTGGAACGGTCGGCCACGTCACCTATCTCAGGCGGACGAAGGCAGGTCCGTTTGACCTTTCCCACGCGATATCGCTGGACAAATTGGGCGAAGCCGCTAAGGCGCGCACCCTTGAACACCTACTCCTGCCGCTGAGGGCGGGGCTGGACGACATCCCGGCTCTATCCCTCACCCCCGACCAGGCAGGGGCGCTCCGTCAGGGGCGCGTTCTGGCCGGGATTGCTGCTGACGATGGCCAGTATTTCGCCTGCCTGCACGATGTGCCGGTGGCGCTGGTCGAAATCTTGAACCGGGAGGTTCGCGTCGTCCGTGGCTTCAACCTCTGAGAAGATGTCGAAGGAAAACACATGTCGATCACTGCGGAACGCCGCCAGGAACTCATCAAGGATCACGCCCGCGCCGAAGGCGACACCGGTTCGCCGGAAGTCCAGGTCGCGATCCTGACCGAGCGGATCCGGAACCTGACCGAGCATTTCAAGGGCCACGCCAAGGACAACCATTCGCGTCGCGGCCTGCTGATGATGGTCAACAAGCGTCGTTCGCTTCTCGACTATCTCCGCAAGAAGGACGGGGATCGCTACCTCGCCCTCATCGCGAAGCTCGGTCTTCGCAAGTAAACACGGAAGGGCGCCCTTGCGGCGCCCTTCTCGCATATGCGCTTCGCCTGTCGCGAGCGCGCAACGCCAAGGGGCAATAAGGCCAACTGGCACGAGCCAAGACTGGCTCAAGCAGGCCCCGGCTGCATAGGGCGGCCGGAGTGAAGGAAATCACATGTTCGACAAGAAAACGGTAAGCATCGAGTGGGGCGGAAAGACCCTGACGCTCGAAACGGGCAAGGTTGCCCGCCAGGCTGACGGCGCGGTCATCGCGACGCTCGGCGAAACGGTGGTGCTGTGCGCCGTCACCGCTGCCAAGACGGTCAAGGAAGGGCAGGATTTCTTCCCGCTCACCGTGCACTATCAGGAAAAGTTCTCCGCCGCCGGCCGTATCCCGGGCGGCTTCTTCAAGCGTGAGCGTGGCGCGACCGAGAAGGAGACGCTGGTCTCCCGCCTGATCGATCGCCCGATCCGCCCGCTGTTCCCGGAAGGCTTTTACAACGAGATCAACGCCATCGCTCAGGTGCTGAGCTATGACGGCGAGAACGAGCCCGACATCCTCTCGATGGTCGCCGCGTCCGCAGCGCTGACGATTTCGGGCGTGCCGTTCATGGGCCCGATCGGCGCCGCGCGCGTCGGCTATGTCGATGGCGAGTACATCCTGAACCCGACCGACAAGCAGGTCGAAGAGGGCCAGCTCGACCTGGTCGTCGCCGCCACCTACGACGCGGTGATGATGGTCGAATCCGAAGCCAAGGAGCTGTCGGAAGAGATCATGCTGGGCGCCGTGCTGTTCGCGCACGACGCCTGCCGCGAGATCGTCAAGGCGATCGTCAAGCTCGCCGAACAGGCCGCCAAGGATCCGTGGGAGCTGGCGCCGGTCGACGACAAGTCGGCGACCATGAAGAAGCTCGACAAGGCGATCGGCAAGGACATCGCCGCCGCCTACAAGCTGACCGACAAGCAGCAGCGCCAGAACGCGCTGAACGAGGCGCGCGCCAAGGCGCGTGAGGCGTTCGCTGACCTGAAGGAAAGCGATCCCGCCCAGTATCTCGGCACGCTGAAGCTGGTGAAGAAGCTGGAGGCGAACATCGTCCGTCAGGCGATCCTGAAGGACGGCAAGCGCATCGACGGCCGCACCACCACGCAGATCCGCCCGATCGAAGCGGAAACGCACTTCCTGCCGCGTGCGCACGGCTCGGCGCTTTTCACCCGCGGCGAGACGCAGACGATCGCCACGGCGACGCTCGGCACGCGCGATGCGGAGCAGATGATCGATGGTCTGAACGGCCTGTCGTACCAGCACTTCATGCTGCACTATAACTTCCCGCCCTACTCGGTCGGCGAAGTGGGCCGCTTCGGCGCGCCGGGCCGCCGCGAAGTCGGCCATGGCAAGCTGGCGTGGCGTGCGCTGCACCCGGTGCTGCCGACCAAGGAGGACTTCCCCTACACGATCCGCCTGACCAGCGACATCACCGAGTCGAACGGCTCGTCGTCGATGGCGTCGGTGTGCGGCGGGTCGCTGGCGCTGATGGATGCCGGCGTGCCGATCGCGCGCCCGGTGTCGGGCATCGCCATGGGCCTGATCCTGGAAGGCAAGGATTTCGCGATCCTCAGCGACATCCTGGGTGACGAAGATCACCTCGGCGACATGGACTTCAAGGTGGCGGGCACGTCCGAAGGCATCACCACGATGCAGATGGACATCAAGATCGCCGGCATCACCAAGGAGATCTTCGAAGCCGCGCTGAACCAGGCCAAGGAAGGCCGCGCGCACATCCTGGGTGAGATGAACAAGGCGCTGGGCGAAACTCGCACCGAGCTCTCGGCCCATGCCCCGCGTATCGAGACGATGCAGATCGACAAGTCGAAGATCCGCGACGTCATCGGCACCGGCGGCAAGGTGATCCGCGAGATCGTCGCCACCACCGGCGCGAAGGTCGACATCGACGACGAGGGCGTGATCAAGATCAGCTCGTCCGATCACTCGCAGATCGAGGCCGCGATCAACTGGATCAAGGGCATCGTCGAAGAGGCCGAGGTCGGCAAGATCTACACCGGCAAGGTCGTCAACATCGTCGATTTCGGTGCCTTCGTGAACTTCATGGGCGGCAAGGACGGCCTCGTCCACGTCTCCGAGATGAAGAACGAGCGCGTCGAAAAGCCGGGTGACGTCGTGTCCGAGGGCCAGGAAGTAAAGGTCAAGGTCCTCGAGATCGATCCGCGCGGCAAGGTTCGCCTGTCGATGCGCGTCGTCGACCAGGAGACCGGCGCCGAGCTGGAGGACACCCGTCCGGCACGCGAACCGCGTGAGCCGCGCGGTGATCGCGGCGATCGTGGTCCGCGCCGCGAGGGCGGTGGCGATCGTGGTGGCCGTGGCGGCGACCGTGGTGGCGATCGCGGCCCGCGTCGGGACCGCGGCCCGCGCCGCGAGCGCTCGGAAGGCGGCAACGGCGGTGGCAACGATGACGGCCCCGCGCCCGAATTCGCCCCGGCGTTCCTGACGAACGACCGCGATCGCGACTAAGCGATCCTTTGCCTTCGGGTGATACAGGAAGGGCCCCGGCAGCGATGCCGGGGCCCTATCTTGTTTGGGGCGTGCGCTTCTTCCGCGCCGTTCGTGCTCAGCGAAGCCGAGGCGCAGCAGCGCGGGTGTTTGGGGCATGTCCCTCGACCTCGCTCGGACGACCAAGCGGCGGAACAGAAAGACCGCCGCCCAACGCGTTCGTGCCGAGCTTGTCGAAGCACGTGCCTCAAGCGCAGACGCGCGTGACACGCCCTTCGACAGGCTCAGGGCGAACGGGAGTGGGAGTGGCGGACACCAAATGCAGCTCACCCCGGCCCCGTGCCGGTATTCCGCTGCCTTCTCCACCGGGAGGGAGGTAGCGGGACGCCGAAACGGGACCGGGGTGATGAATTACCCGAATGGGTGTGCCGCTCAGGCGGCGGGCTTCGCCTTATCGATGGTAACCGCAACGCGGTTCGAGATCGGCTGAGCGATTTCGCCGGCCAGCTTGAGCGCCGCTTCGGTCGAGCGCGAGGTCTGCGCGACAAAGGCGTCGAACGACGAACGCGCAAAGTCGCTTTGCAACTGGAACAGCTCCGTCGGCGACTTGATCGCGGCCATCGAGCGGAACATGCCGGTGGCGCTCTCATACGAGCTCTTCATGTAGGTCGCCGCGTCCTGGCCCATCTGTTCGAAGCCGCGCGCCGCGATCTTGGACGATTCAACAATCGCCTCGACGTTGCTCTTGGTGAATGCGTTCATGTCCTCGAACGCCTTGGCGCCCTGCTCCATCTGCGTCTTGGCGCGCTCGTTTGCCTGCGCAAACATCGCCTTTGTCTGTTCGGTCACCGACTGAAATGCTTCGACCATCGTCCGTTCCTTCGCGCTGCTGCGGACCGCCCCTATGGGGCGCTCACGATTGGCGGTCTCGTGCGGGATGATGCCGGCCGCCTTGAACTGCTATGCTGCACTGCAAAATAATACAGAACACACTGGTGTTCAAGCTCATTGTGCAGTGCAGCATGGGAGCTTAGCGGGCCCGCACATAGCTGCCCGGCGCATCCTCCAGCGCCGGGAGGGTGCCGCCGCCGGGCAGACGCCCGCCCTGCGCGGCAACTTTGTCGTCTCCCTGACTATGTAGCCAGCCGAGCCAGCGTGGCCACCAGCTCCCCTTGGTCTCGGTGGCGCCGGCGATGAAATCATCGAGCGATTCGACCTGAGCCTCGTTGGTCCAATATTGATATTTGCCGGCGGTGGGCGGGTTCACCACCCCGGCGATATGGCCCGATCCCGCCAGCACGAATTCGACGGGCCCGCGAAAGTGGCGGGTTATCTCCCACACGCTTTCGGCCGGCGCGATATGATCCTCGCGCCCCGCCTGGACGAAGGAGGGCGTGGTCACCGTGCCGAGATCCAGCGGAGTGTCGTCGACGCAAAGCGCGCCGGGCGAGACGAGTAGATTGTCGCGGTACAGGTCGCACAGATAGTCCTGGTGCCATCGCACCGGCAGGTTGGTGGTGTCCCCGTTCCAGTAGAGAAGGTCGAACGGCACATAGTCATTGCCGAGCAGGTAATTGTTGGTGACGTAATTCCAGATCAGGTCGCGCCCGCGCAGCAGATTGAACGTCGCGGCCATGAATCGGCCGTCGAGATACCCCTCTGGCGACAATGCGGCGAGCATCTGCAATTGTTCGTCGCTGACGAAGCTCTTGAGGTCGCCGGCGCGGCCGAAATCCACCTGAGCGGTGAAGAAGGTGGCGCTCGCCACCTTGTCGGACTGCCCGCGCGCGGCCAGCAGTGCCAGCGTCGCGGCCAACGTCGTGCCGGCAACGCAATAGCCGATCGTATGGACCGACGGGACGTCCAGCAGACCGCGGATCACGTCCACCGCCTCGATCTGCGCAGCGATATAATCGGCCCAGACAACGTCCTTCATGCTGGCGTCAGCCGACTTCCAGGAGACCATGAAGACGCTGATCCCCTGGTCCAGGCACCAGCGGATGAAGCTTTTCTCAGGCGTGAGATCCAGGATGTAGAAACGGTTGATCCAGGGCGGGAAGATGACGACCGGCGTGGCCAGCACCTCTGGCGTCGTGGGCGCGTAATGGATCAGCTCGAACAAGGGCGTGCGATGGATCACCTTGCCCGGCGTGGTGGCAAGGTTGCGGCCGAGCTCGAACGCGTCTGCCGGCGTGTGCGTCATCTGCCCGCGGCTGATGTCCGCCAGCATATGCTGCAGCCCTTTCAGCAGATTTTCGCCGCGCGTTTCCAACGTGCGCTCGATCACTTCGGGGTTGGTGAGCGGAAAATTCGTCGGGCTGAGCGCATCGACGAACCCGCGCATGACGAACCGAAGCTGCGCCCGCTGCTCGTCGTCCACGCCCGCCAGCGTATCGACGCTGCGCAGCAGGTGATCGGCAAGCAGTTCGTAGGATTGACGGATCCAGGCGAACAGCGGGTTCTGATGCCACGCGGCGGCGGCGAAGCGCTTGTCCACGCGTCCGCCGGGCGCCGACGCGGGCTGCGGAGCGATGCTGGTGGCCAGGAACTGCTGCCACAGCGACAGGCTCTCCGACCAGAAATCGCCTGCTTTGCCCCCTGGGCCATCCGGGGGCGCCGAGCCCTGGGCGGCGCGGGCGTCGGTCATGGCGAGCCCCTGCTCCAGCATCATCTGCTGCGCGCGGCCGATCACCCAGGTCCAATGCTGAAGGTCGGCAAGGTTCGGCGGCGCGGGCTGGTCGGTCATTTCTACTCTCCGCAGAGGAGCATAGCGACCTCGGGGCGAAACCACCAACCGCCATCCCGACGCTCGCCCGGGATGGGCGCTGGGCGAAGGACAGCTATCCGCCGGCGATGGTGGTGCCGCTTCCGCTGGCCCCGCGCAGCGTCTATGCCATGCGCTCCTGTTCCCCAGAGGATGCCATGTCCGACGAATTCTACCGCATCAAGCGCCTGCCGCCCTACGTGATCGCTGAAGTCAATGCGATGCGGGCCCAGGCGCGCGCGGCGGGTGAGGACATCATTGATCTTGGCATGGGCAATCCGGATCTGCCCCCGCCGCCGCATGTGATCGCGAAGCTGGTCGAGGTAGCGCAGAAGCCGGATGCGCACGGCTATTCGGCGTCCAAGGGCATTCCGGGTCTCCGCCGTGCCCAGGCGAATTATTATGGCCGCCGCTTCGGCGTGGACATCGACCCCGAGACGGAAGTCGTGGTGACGATGGGATCGAAGGAGGGCCTTGCCAGCCTCGCCACCGCGATCACCGCGCCGGGCGATGTGATCCTGGCGCCCAATCCGAGCTACCCGATCCACACCTTCGGCTTCATCATCGCCGGCGCGACGATCCGCGCGGTGCCGACGACGCCCGACGAGCATTATTTCGAAAGCCTCGAGCGCGCGATGGCCTTCACCGTGCCGCGCCCGAGCATCCTGGTCGTCAACTATCCGTCGAACCCGACCGCGGAGGCGGTGGACCTTGCCTTCTACGAGCGGCTGGTCGCCTGGGCGCGCGACAATCAGGTCTGGATCATTTCCGACCTCGCTTATTCGGAGCTGTATTACGACGGCAATCCGACGCCCTCGATCATGCAGGTGAAGGGCGCCAAGGACGTGGCGATCGAATTCACCTCGCTCAGCAAGACCTATTCCATGGCCGGCTGGCGGATCGGCTTCGCGGTGGGCAACAAGACGCTCATCGCGGCCATGACGCGGGTGAAGTCGTATCTCGATTACGGCGCCTTCACCCCGATCCAGGCGGCCGCCTGTGCCGCGCTGAACGGGCCGCAGGACATCGTGGAGCAGAACCGCCGCCTCTATCACAAGCGTCGCGACGTGATGGTGGAAAGCTTCGCGCGTGCCGGATGGGAGATTCCAAGCCCGCGCGCGTCCATGTTCGCCTGGGCGCCCTTGCCCCCGGCGCTGGCGCATATGGGCAGCCTGGAGTTCTCCAAGCAGCTACTCACCCATGCCAAGGTCGCGGTGGCGCCGGGGGTCGGCTATGGTGAGAACGGGGAGGGCTTCGTTCGGATCGCCATGGTCGAGAATGAACAGCGGCTGCGCCAGGCGGCGCGCAACGTGAAGAAGTATCTCGCCAGCATGGGCGTGAACGTACCGGCGCGGAACGCCGGTTGATCACGCACCCGTCGCCCGCCGCGGGTAACGCATGATCGGCTATGATCCGTTATATTCCCTCGCCGGGATCCTGGTGGGAATGCTCGTCGGACTGACCGGCGTGGGGGGCGGATCGCTGATGACGCCGCTGCTCGTGCTGGCCTTCGGCTTTCACCCGGCAACGGCGGTCGGCACCGACCTGATCTACGCCTCCGCCACCAAGACGGTGGGCGGCGCGGTGCATGGCCTGCGCGGCACGGTGGACTGGAAGATCGTTCGCCGCCTCGCCGCCGGCAGCCTTCCGGCGGCCACGGTGACGTTGCTGCTGCTCAGCCGAAGCGCGGAGCGTGGCGCGGACAGCGGCGCCACGATCGCGTTCGTGCTCGGGCTGGCGCTGGTCTGTACCGCCGCGGCGACTTTCTTCCGGGCCCGCATCGTGGCCGCGATCGGCCCCAGCTTCCGCGGCATGGCACCGCGCACGCTTGCCCTCTGGACGGTGGTGCTCGGCGTCGTGCTGGGCGTGCTTGTCTCGCTCACTTCGGTCGGCGCCGGGGCGCTCGGCATGACGGCGCTCCTGCTGCTATACCCGGCCGCGCCGGTCAGCCGGCTGGTCGGATCGGATATCGCCCATGCCGTGCCGCTGACGCTGATCGCCGGGGTCGGCCATTGGTGGCTCGGCTCGGTCGACGTCATGCTGCTCCTGTCGCTGCTGGCAGGATCGATCCCCGGCATCGTGATCGGCAGCTTGATCGCGTCGCGCGTGACGGACCGGGTGCTGACGCCGATCCTCGCCGCCACGCTGGCGGTGGTCGGCTTCAAGCTGATCCTCTAGAAGCGCCGCGCCGTTTCAACCCCAGCCGCGACGGTTCAAGGGCGCCGGCCGCGCGCCTGAAGCCCCGTTTCGGTTGCCATTCCAACGCAGGACTGAACCCATGCCCCGCCCCGGCTTCGCTTTCTCCACCGCCTTCAAGGTACGTTATGCGGAGATCGACGGGCAGCGCGTCGTCTTCAACTCGCGTTACCTGGAATATGCCGATGTCGCGGTTACCGAGTTCTGGGACTGGACGGGAATCGCAAAGGCGCTGGGCGATACATGGCGCGACATGGAATTTCATGTCCGCCGCGCCAACGTCGATTACCTGAAGCCGCTGATGCTCGGCGACACGGTGGACACGTCCGTTCGGATCGAGCGGATCGGCTCCTCCAGCGTGACCAAAAGGTTCGAGATCGCCAACCAGCATGGGGAGCTGTGCAACGTGATCGAGCTGGTGAGCGTGAACGTTCATTTGCCCACCGGCCGCCCGGTGCCGATCGAGGGCGATGTGCGCAGCTTTCTCGAAGCGCTGGTGGTGGCACAGCCCGATCGGGTGGCCTAAGGATCGCGGCCATGCTGGAAATGCGCCCTGATTGCGAACGCTGTGG
>NZ_LSKH01000140.1:0-7124 GCF_001557395.1 Sphingomonas sp. CCH5-D11
CCGTCCCCGCCCCACAAAATCGCCATCGGCACCGGCGAGGCGAGAAGCGTCTGGACGGTGGCGCGCAGCTCCGCCGGCCAGCGATCGATCGGGCCAAGCGGCGTGGCGCCCCAGTTCTTGCCACGGATGAGATCGCCGGCCTCCCCGCCCCCGATCAGGCCGGTCAGCTCGCCCGTCGCCGCTGAATGCTCTCCCATGGCCCGATCCACTAGCCCAAATCCCGCCGGGCGGACAGCGGAGCCGCGCGGATCAGCACCGGATCACGGACGCGAGGCCCGCCGTTTTTCCCGCCATGCCGGGCACTTCCTCCAGCTGGCGAAGCGCGGTGAAGCGGCCCCGCTCCTCGCGATAGCGGACGATCTCGAACCCATGTCCCTGAAGCGCGGGCACGGCATCGATCTGCTCGGCGGAGGCGGCGTTGATGTCGAGCGGGGCGGACGGATCGGGCGCGGATGCGCCCACAGATGGCGGCGCGTTCACAGATTGGCCTGTTCGTCCGCCGGCAGATCGGCACCGGGCGGATAATAAAGCGTGGCGCATTCGGCGGCGAGGCACCCGCCCTCAATCACGATGTCGTCGCGATAGGCATCGGCGATGAACGACAGCGTGTCGACATGGCGCGCCTCGAAATACATTTCGTGCACGTCATCGCGCCCCGCGCCATAGACCACGCGGCCGACCTTGGACCAGATCGAGGCCATGGTGCACATGCCGCACGGCTGAAGCGTGGAGTAAAGCGTCGCGCCGCGCAGTTCCTGATCGCCGATCCCCTCGCACGCGCGGCGGATCGCCATCATTTCGGCATGGGCGGTGGCGTCGGGCAGCTCTTCCGTCTGGTTGCGCTCGCCGGCGATCTCGCGCCCGTCCAGCACGATCACCGAGCCGAGCGGCGCGGTGGAGGGATGCGACCCCTTGGACCGGGCGATCTCGATCGCGCGGCGCATCCAGCGTTCGTCTTCCTGCGTCATCCTCTCGCCTCCGGACGCGCCAACGCACCAGAATAAAAAGCGGTTCGCCCCCCTGCTCCACATCAAGATGATTGCCCGCGGACGAATGTGCCCGCGCGGGGAAGCGTTCAGGAGGCGCGTTGCGCCAGCGGCTCGATCCGCAGCGACACCACGTCGACACCGGGCGGGCGGGTGGCGGCGAAGAGGATCGCGTCCGCCACCTGATCGGGATCCAGCATCCGCTGTTCCTCCACCTGGCGCGCGCGCTCCTCGGGCGGGAGCGGCTGAAGCGCGGAATCGGTGGCGCCCGGCTCGATCAGCGTGACGCGGATGCCGTCAGCGATCAGTTCGCGGCGCAGCGTTTCGGCAAACAGGGCAACCCCGCCCTTGGAGGCATTGAGCACGCTGTCACCCGCCGCCGCGCGATGCACGCTGGCCGAGCCGACAAGGATGATCATCCCCTGCCGGTCGCCGGCGGCGCGCATCCGCTCCACCGCGCATTGCGCAGCGGCGACATGGCTCACCAGATTGTTGTCGAGCACGGCGCGCCACTCCGCCTCCGCCATGGTCATCAGCGGGCCGGCGCCAACCCCGGCGCAGGCGACCAGCAGGTCAAGCCCGCCCAGCCCGGCATCGACCCGCGCGAACACATGGGCAAGGCCGCTGCTGCTGGCGAGATCGGCCGCCACCGCCTCCAGCAGCCCGGTCTGGGCGGGAAGCACGATCTCCTCCGTGGCGCGCCGCAGATCCGCCTCGTCGCGATCCGCGATCAGCACCCGCGCGCCAAGACCGATGAACCGCGCCGCGACCGAGCGGCCAATTGCACCGGCACCGCCGGTGACGAGCACGCGCTTCCCCGCGAGATGTGCCGCTTTCATGCCCGTATAATGCGCCTGGGCGGCGGCGGGTTCATCGCCGGCCGGCGAGCCGGGGCCGCGCCGCGCCGACGCGCCGCGCCGCGCTCGCAAGTGCGATGAAGGGCCGACCGTTCGCCCCGACGGATCGCCCGGACCATTCGCCCGGACCGTTCGGCTGAACGGGACGTTCTCGTATCACGCCGGGCGATGGACCAATGGGAAAGCGATGCCAAAGGGAAAGCGATGAAGGTGTTTCTCGATTTCGAAGCCTCGTCGCTGTCGGATCACAGCTGGCCGGTGGAGGTGGCCTGGGTGTTCCAGGACGGCCGGTCCGACAGCCACCTGATCGCGCCGCTGCCGCAATGGACCGACTGGGACGCGGAATCGGAACGGATCCACGGCCTGTCGCGCGCACGGCTGGAGCAGGAGGGGCAAGCGGCCGCGGAAGTGGCGACACGGATGGTGGAGGCGCTGGGCGGGCATGACCTGTTCGCCAGCGCGCCATCCTGGGACGGCAAATGGCTGAGCGCGCTGCTGCGCGGCGCCGGGCTGGACCGCCACGCGCTTCGGCTGCGCAACACGGGCGAGGCGCTGGAGGAAACCGCGCGCGAGGAACTGAAGCACCGCTTCTCGGGGCCGCAGCTGGAGGACGAAACGCACCGCATCGTGACAAAGGCGGGCGCACGGCCGGAAGATCCGCCGGCGCATCGCGCATTGCCCGACGCGCTGGCCGAGCGGGACCGCTGGCTGGCCGTGCGCGCCGCCGCGCGAAAGCGGGTGGCGGAGGAGGAATAACGGGCCGCTCGGGCCGGAGGATCTCCCGGCGCCTCAGCCCGCGTCGGCGGCGGGCGTCACGTCATGCGCCTCGCCGGGATGGCCAGCGACGAAGCGGCGGGGCGGGATGCCGGCGGCGGACAGAGCGGTGGCGAGCGCGAGGCGGGGCGCGTCGCGGGCCTCGTCGGTCAGCTGGAAGGTGCCCCAGTGGATGCCCATCGCCCAGCCTGCCGCGACCTGACGAAAGATGCGCACCGCCTCCGCCGGGTTGATGTGCTGCGCCGCCATGAACCAGCGCGGCTCATAGGCGCCGATCGGGATCAGCGCGGCATCCGGCGCGCCGAGCCGATCGGCCACCGCGGTGAAGATCGCGCCATCGCCATAGCCGGTGTCGCCGACGAACCAGACGCTGCCCGCCGGCGTGTCGAGCCAATGCCCCGACCAGAGTGCCATGCGCACGTCGCTGGGCCAGCGGTTCGCCCAGTGATAGGCGGGCGTCAGCGTGGTCGCGATCCCCGGCCCCGCGCCACCTTCTCTCAGCACCAGCCGGTCCCACCAGTCGCCCACCACGCAGCGCGCATCCGGCACGGCGGCCTTCAGGATCGCATCATTGCCCAGCGGCAAGGCGAACAGCGGCGCGTGATCGGCCTGGAGCCGGCGCAGCGTCGCCACGTCGAAATGATCATAATGGCAATGGCTGATCAGCACGGCATGGATCGGCGGCAGATCCTCATAAGCGATGCCGGGCGCCGTCACCCGCTTCGGCCCGAGGCGCGCGAAGGGACTGGCGCGGGCGGACCAGACCGGATCGGTCAGGATGTTCATCCCCGCCGCCTGGATCAGCACGCTGGCATGGCCGACCATGGTGACGCGCAGCCCCGCCACCGCCGTCTCCGGTGTCGCCTGGGTGACGGGCACGGCGGCGGGCCAGCGCGCCGCGCCGCCCGCTAGCTTCCAGCGCAGCAGGGCGCGAAGGCCCCGATCGGTGGAGGGCTGGCCCGGATTGAAGAAGCGAACACCATCGAAATGGTCGCTCGCCGGGCCCTGATAGTAACGATTGCGCGCCATGGCACCGAGCCTAGGCGGCCGGCGCGCAAATGTAACCCGCCCCGGCACTTGCCGCCGCCCGGACGGCGTGTAGTCTGCCGTTTCACCTGCGGGAGATCACAATGTCCCTGTTTCTGCTGCTCTTGGCACAGGCGAGCGGCGAGATCGTGGTGACGGGCAAGCGGCTGGAGGAGGCGCATCAGCAATGCGTGCGCGGCGGCTGCACCCCGCTGCGCGATGCGCAGGCGAGCATCGCGCTGGCCGAGGCACGCTTTCGCACCGGCAAGTATCTGGACGCGAAAGCGGTGCTCGCGGGCGCGATCTCCCGCAACAAGGGCAAGGCCGAGAGCGATCCCAAGCCGGTCGCCGCGATCTACGAGGCCTATGCCACGGTGGCGCTGCACGAGGGCAACCAGGACGATTATCGCCGCGCGGTGGCCAGCCAGGTGCACGTCTTGAAGGACAATCTGCCGCCGGACGACCCCGCCGTGCTCGCCGCCACCACTGCGCTCGGCGACATGTGGGTGAAGACGGGAACCGCCTTGCGGGCGGAAGCGGCCTATCGCGCCAGCGAGGACGCGGCGCTGAAGAGCGGCAACGATCGCGCGGCGATGCTGGCGGGGATGAAGCGCGTGTGGCTGCTGACCGCCACCGATCGCCCGAAGGACGCCCGCGCCAAGCTGGACGAGCTGGACCGCCGCACGCTTGCGCAGCAGCCGGGCTATGCCACCGCGCTGCGCGTGCTGCGGCTGCGGATCGCCGCCAAGGATGCCGAGGGGGAGAATCTGGACCGGCTGATCCGGTCGCTCGGCCAGGGGCAGGATGAAGCGCCCGTGCTGCTGAAGGCGCCACCCTATGAGCTGGACGCCGCGGCGCAGCTACAGGAGGCCCGCGGCCGGGCGCGGTCCTATCTGGGAAGCAGCGCCGCGTTCGGCTCGCGTGCCGACGCTGACGTTGATCCCGACCCGTATCGCAGCAGCGATCTCGATGCGATCCAATGGGCCGATGTCGGCTTCTGGATCCGGCCCGATGGCACCACGGCGGATGCGGAGGTGCTGCGCCAGTCTTCCGGCAATCCCTGGACCGATCTGGTGCTGCGCCAGATCGCGCAGCGGCGCTATTCGGCGCGCGCCGCCGGGTCGGGGGACGATGGGCAGGGCTATTACAAGGTCGAGCGGCTGACGCGGCGATCCAAATATGTCGTGCCGACGAACAGCCTGATCAGCCGCCGCGTTGCGGTGGGCGGGTTCGAGACGCTGGACCTGACCGAGGAGGCGGACCAGGCCGAGCGCGCGAGCCGCTAAGGCGGGCACGGGTCGTTGATCCGGGCGCGCGATGGCGGGACGGCTTCAGGTAACGCCACGCCGCCCTCGCCGCGGACCGGATCAGGGCGGGAAAGCGGAAGGAGAGCGCCGCTGCGCGTGCCGGCATCACTGAACCGATCCGGCGTTCGCGAAGCCGCGACACCCACCCCCTCGTGCCGGCTGGTTCGGCATCCTGTGCCACGACCCTCAAGCCAGAGGATTCGCGGCACCCCGGATGCCGCGACAGGCCCGGCATGACGGGGTGAGTGTCGCGGCCTCCTGGATCAGGCCGCCAGCACCTCGTCCGTCGGGCCGAACAGCTCGTAATGCACCTGCGTCGCCGGCACGCCGGCGGCGACCAGCCCCGACACGAACGAGCGCAGGAACGGGCGCGGGCCGCAGAGATAATAATCGGCCTCCACGAACGGCGTGTTGGCCTTCAGCCAGTCGATGGTGATGAGGCCGGCCTCAGCCTCGTCCGCTTCGTCGCGCCGCTCGTAGAAGGTGGCGACCTTCGTGCCGCCGTGCCGGGCGGCGAGCGCGCGGACCTGCGCATCCAGCGCATGGGTCGCGCGGCTGGCGGTGCCATGGACGTACCAGATGGGAACGCCCGGGTGCACGGCCGCGATCTGCTCCAGCATGCTGACCAGCGGCGTGAGGCCGACCCCGCCGGACAGCAGCACGATCGGGCGATCCGGCGCATCCGCCAGGAAGAAATCGCCGGCCGGCGGCGTCAGCTCGATCACCGTGCCGGGCACCGCTTCGTCATGCAGGAACGCCGAGGCGCCGCCATCGGCCTGACGCTTCACGGTGATGCGATAGTGATCGTCGTTCGGCCCGCAGGAAATGGAGAAGTTGCGCTTCAGCCCGGGGCGGCCGGCAGCATCGAAGCGCAAGGTGAGATACTGGCCGGCACGGTGGCGCAGCACCCGGCCGCCATCCTCCGGCTTCAGGATGAAGGAAGCGATGCCTTCGCTTTCGTCCTTGCGCTCCGTCACCACGAAGCGGCGCCAGTCGGTCCAGCCGCCGTCATGCGTCATGATCTCGGCGCGGATCGCCGCCTCGCGGCCCTTCAGGATATCGGCGAGGAACCAATAGGCCTCGCCCCAGGCGGCGAGAATCTCGGGCGTGGCCGCCTCGCCCAGCACCTCGGCGATCGCGCCGAGCAGGGCGGTGGCGACATGGGGATAATGTTCGGCCTTGATCGCATAGCCGATGTGCTTTTGCGCGATCCGCTCCACCGCCGGGCCGAGCGCGGCGAGATTTTCGATGTTGCGGGCGTAAGCGAGGATGGCGGTCGCCAGCGCGTGAAGCTGCGCGCCATTCTGCTGATTGGCGGTGTTGAACAGCGCGGCGATCTCCGGATCCTGGAACAGGCGGCAATACATGGCGCCGGTGATCGCGGCGCCATGGTCGGCAAGGGCGGGAACGGTGGCCTGAACGATGGCGATCGTTTGCGGGGAGAGCGGCGCGGGCATGAACGACTCCGTAAAAGAGGTATTTGCAATGCCTGTATTCCTCCACGCATATACATGCAACCGAAATACCTGTATAAGCGTGGC
Organism: Sphingomonas sp. CCH5-D11; assembly: GCF_001557395.1. Taxonomy (NCBI): domain Bacteria; kingdom Pseudomonadati; phylum Pseudomonadota; class Alphaproteobacteria; order Sphingomonadales; family Sphingomonadaceae; genus Sphingomonas; species Sphingomonas sp. CCH5-D11. The sequence continues at coordinate 6,492 of NZ_LSKH01000140.1, forward strand.
ATGAAGCTGAGCCGCTACACCGACTATGCGCTTCGCGTGCTGATCCACCTGGCGGCGCACGACAACGAACTCGCCTCCATCGGGCGGATCGCGACCCGCTATGCGATCTCCAAGGATCATCTGATGAAGGTGGTGCAGGATCTCGGCCGCGCGGGCTTCGTGGAGACGGTGCGCGGCCGCAACGGCGGGCTGCGGCTGGCGCGCCCGGCCGCGCAGATCAACATCGGCGAACTGGTGCGCCATACCGAGGGCGGGTTCGACCTGGTGGAATGCGGCGACTGCGTGATCGCGCCGGCCTGTGGCCTGCCGCGCGTCCTTGCCGAAGCGACGCGCGCCTTCCTCGCCGCGCTCGATCGCTATTCGGTGGCTGATCTCGCCAACCGGCCGGCAGACCTGCGCGGCCTGTTCGCGCTGCGCGATACCCAGGCGCCGGTGCCGGAGGAGGTGCTGGCGGCGGACGGCATCAGCATGAGTGAGCCTTCGCGCGACTGAACGCTGACGGGTTCGGCGGCGGGATTGCCGCAGGGAGCGCGTTTGCGATTGGGCGCGGGGCTTGGCCAGATCTCTGCGTATACCGCGCCGCAGACCTTCAGGCCGTTGCGTGCGCGGAGCCTTGGATCCCGGCGCGAGGCC
>NZ_LSKH01000141.1:0-350 GCF_001557395.1 Sphingomonas sp. CCH5-D11
TCATAGGTGTTCACCGTTTCCAGGTTCATCACGTGGCGCATCACCTGATATTCGCCCGAAATGCCGTTGCCGCCGTGCATGTCACGCGCGACGCGGGCGATGTCGAGCGCCTTGCCGACATTGTTGCGCTTGACGATCGAGACCATCTCCGGCGCGAAGCGGCCCTCGTCCATCAGGCGGCCGACGCGCAAGCTCGCCTGGAGGCCGAGCGCGATCTCCGTCTCCATGTCGGCGAGCTTCTTCTGGTAAAGCTGCGTCGCGGCGAGCGGCCGGCCGAACTGCTGGCGGTCGAGGCCGTACTGCCGCGCGGCATGCATGCAGAATTCCGCCGCGCCCATGCTGCCCCAGCT
>NZ_LSKH01000142.1:0-1114 GCF_001557395.1 Sphingomonas sp. CCH5-D11
CCGCCTCGACCGTTTAATCCCGCAGGTAGCCGCAATGCCGACCCCTTCTGAAACCTTGCCTCCTCGAAAACACCTACACATGCGCAACTTTCGAGAATTTTCCCGCCGTCCCCTCCTTGCCGCCGCCATGCTCGCTGCCTCATGCGCTCCGGTCACGATGACCAGCTCAGCCCCCTCTTTCACGCCCCTCACCTGGGACGACCTCACCGCCCGCCCGCGCGAGAAGCCGAATGCAACGATCGCGTATGGCAGCGACAACATGCAAAAGGTCGACGTCTGGATTCCCGCTGGCGCCGGTCCGCACCCGGTCGTGCTGATGGTCCATGGCGGCTGCTGGCAGACCAGCATCGCCGATCGCTCGATCATGGACTGGGTTGCCGCCGACCTTCGCCGCGACGGCATAGCGGTATGGAACATCGACTATCGCGGTGTCGATCGCAGCGGCGGCGGCTACCCCGGCACCTTCATGGACGCTGCGAAGGCTGCTGACGAACTTGCGAGAAACGCGAGCAAATATAATCTCGACCTCACTCACGTGGTCGCCGTCGGCCACTCCGCCGGTGGCCACCTGGCCCTGTGGCTCGCCGCCCGTCACAAACTTGCCGCCTCAAGCCCGCTTGACAGTCCACAGCCGCTGAAGATCTCCCATGTCGTCAGCCTCGGCGGCCTGCCCGATCTGGAAGCAACCGCCGCCAGCCCCGACAATGGTTGCGGCGTCGATGTTGTCGCCAAGCTCGTCGGTACCGATCGCTCGGATCCCTATGCCGACACCTCGGTCCCACGCCTCCTCCCCCTGAACACCTCCCAGACCCTCATCAACGGCCGCGAAGATCGCATCATCCCCTATCGCATGGGCGCCGACTATGTTGCACGAGCGATGACGGCCGGCGACGAGGCAATCCTCACCACCGTTCCGAACACCGGCCATGTGGAGCTGGTCACGCCCGACGCGGCCGCGTGGCTCGAAGCGAAAAAGACGATCCGTGCCGCACTCGGCAGGAAGGCAGCGCCATGAACAGCCCATGGCGCGGACTTAAGCTTCTCCACAGAGGCGGACGCGCCGCATGATTGCGCCACGGACCCCCGTCCCCTATATGGCGGGCGATTCCCGCCC
>NZ_LSKH01000143.1:0-884 GCF_001557395.1 Sphingomonas sp. CCH5-D11
CCGATCCGTTCTCGCGCTTCCCAAGCGCAGGCGGGCGGCGCAGAACGTCGGGCGAGCGACGATGGCGGCCATTACATCGCGGCGCGCTTCAACGGTCCGACCGAGGCGTTCAACCACTTCGCGCAGAATGCCAATTTCAACCGGGGCGGCTACCGTCTGCTCGAGGATGAATGGGCCAGGGACAAGCGTGCCGGACGGGCGGTAACGGTGAAGATCGTTCCGCAGTTCAGCGGCAATTCCGTGCGACCATCGACGATCAATGTGTGGTGGACGGTTGATGGCAAAACGAAGAGTTTAGGATTTCCCAATGAGCGATCGGAGAAGCGCCGTGGCGGAAACTGAATCAGAGCAGCTGTTGAACGAGATTGGCCGATTGCTGATGGAGGATGGTGAATATTCGTCTGAGCCTACGCTGCTCTATGCCCAACTTGATCACAACATGATCGGAGAATCGATCTTCAAGGAACTTGGTAACCAGTTACTTTTTAGATGGCCGATAAATCAGCGCTTGCCCTACGCGCTACTCGAATTGTGGGAAGCGCAGGACGGGCAAAATCGGTGGTCGGAGCTGGAATATGTGGTCCGTGACGGCAAATTCGACGTCGCCTACTTCTATCCGGATGAGATCGATCCGCAGGAAGACGTGACCGAGCGACGCGAGCGTGCGCTGCAGCGGCATTTCGGAGACAAGCCGATTGTCTACCCGCCTCTACCCACGGAAGACGAACTTCAAAGCTATGGTTTGTAAGTTAGGTCTTTCCGGACGCTCGACGCAGAACCGATATTCTCCAATGATCGGAGTGCCCATCTTTGGCCTTTGAGGGGCACTACACTCATGAAATCGCACCTCATAGAGGACGAGCATGGGCACGCCATCGCGGTGC